>CAIVYV010000272.1 GCA_903910215.1 uncultured Pseudomonadota bacterium | reverse complement strand
GCCAGTTTCCGCGTGATCCTGCAGTCCCTTACGTCTACATCGTCGATCCACTTGGTAATTTGATGATGCGCTTCGATACACGTGAGAATCCGAAAGGCTTACTCAAGGATCTCGAAAAACTCCTCAAACTTTCACACATCGGTTGATCATGAATTCATCCATTCCCAGAGGCGCCGTTGCGCTGCGTCGTCTCGCCCTGATCGGCATGCTGCTATGCCTAGTCGTCATCGTTCTCGGTGCCTGGGTCAGACTCACCGATGCCGGACTCGGCTGCCCTGATTGGCCGGGTTGCTATGGACATGTAACGCCAGCGGGCGCGGAAAAAGTCGAAGGCAAGATCGAGTCGTACTCGCCCGGTTGGGAATACGACTCGGGTAAAGCCTGGCGTGAAATGATCCATCGTTATGCGGCAACGACCTTGGGCTTCATCATCGTCTTGATCACTGCGATTGCCATCGCCTACCGCAGCGAAAAGCCGGTCAGCGTCGTGTATGCGGTGGGTTTGCTGGTGACGGTCGTGCTGCAAGGCATTCTCGGCGCCTTCACGGTGTGGTGGTTGGTCAAACCGCTAATCGTCGTGCTGCATCTGACTGGTGGCTTAACCACACTCAGCTTGTTGACGTGGCTATGGCTGCGCATGCGTAGAGTGACCGGCGTCGTCAAACCCGCTATCGGTGCGACGAAAATCGCCACCCTCGATGGAGCAAGACGCGCCGGCGTTGTGGCTGTCGCAGTAGTCGCCATTCAGATCATTCTGGGCGGCTGGACCAGCAGCAACTATGCCGCGGTTGCCTGCCCCGATTTGCCAACTTGTCAAGGTCAGTGGATTCCCAAAGATATGGACTACGCTGATGCGTTCGTTATTTGGCGCGGCCTCGACATCAATTACGAAGGCGGCGTGCTTGATCACCCGGCGCGTGTTGCCATCCACTTCACGCATCGCGCCTGGGCGCTCGTTGCCACATTCGCGGTGCTCTGGGCCGCTTGGCTCGCCTGGCGCAATGCGCCAACCTCGCTAGTTCGTCATGGCGCGGTACTGGCGGTGGGCGCCTTATCGCTGCAATGGTTGATCGCTCTATTGATGATCCTGAAGGCGTTCCCGCTGTCGCTGGCGACCGGGCATAATGCCGGCGCCGCGCTGCTCGTCATGGCGCTGCTCGTCTTCAATCGTCGTCTACGGGAAGCTTGATAGTGGCCCTCGCAAGCCCCGGCATCGTCAAACAACCGACCTGGAAGCTTTACTACGAGCTCACCAAGCCGCGGGTCGTCGCGCTGATCGTCTTCACCGCGATCGTCGGCACCCTGCTTGCGAGCCCCGGCTGGCCTCCGTTTGCTGCTTTGGTCTACGGCAACATCGGTATCGCACTAGCAGCTGCTTCGGCAGCAGCGATCAACCATGTGCTCGATCAAAAAATAGACGAACAAATGTCGCGCACGCGTGGTCGTCCACTACCGACAGGTGGTCTGCAGACCCACCAAGCTCTGCTCTTTGCGGCACTACTCGCGGCTGCTTCGATGGCGATCCTGTGGTGGCTGGTCAATCCGCTGACGGCTGTGTTGACGTTTGCTTCTCTGATTGGCTACGCCGTGATCTATACGGTGTTTCTCAAGCGAGCGACTTCGCAGAACATCGTCATCGGTGGCGCCGCGGGCGCCGCGCCACCCGTGCTCGGTTGGGCAGCGGTGACCAACTCCATTGATCCAAACGCCCTGTTGTTGTTCCTGATCATCTTCATCTGGACGCCGCCACACTTCTGGGCTCTGGCGATCGCGCGCCGCGATGAATATGCCAAAGCCGGCATTCCGATGTTGCCGGTCACTCACGGCATCCCCTACACACGCTTACAAGTGTTGCTATATACCGTCTTGCTCGTACTCGTGACCTTGATGCCCTATCTCACGCGGATGAGCGGTCTCATTTATCTCGCGGCCGCCATCATCTTGAACGCGCGTTTCCTCTACTACGCATTTGCACTGAAGATGACCGAGCGGACGGAACTACCGATGCAGGTTTTCCGCTTCTCGATTTCGTACTTGATGTATTTGTTCGCAGCCTTGTTGATCGACCACTACATCATCACGACGCAGCTGCAACCGCTCAGCTAAATCAGCGAAACAGCGCGTCGGCGACGAAAGGGTTGCTACGACGTTCTGCGCCGAAGGTCGACGTGGGCCCGTGTCCGGGCAGGAAAGTCACATCGTCGCCGAGCGGAAACAGGTTTTCGCGGATCGAACGAATCAAATCGGCATGGTTGCCACGCGGAAAGTCGGTACGTCCGATCGAACCAGCAAACAACACATCGCCGACGATTGCAAAGCGTGAAGCAGCATTAAAGAAAACGACATGCCCAGGTGTATGCCCTGGGCAATGTCGTACCTCGAACTCGAGCTCACCGACCGTAACCTGATCGCCCTGCTGCAGCCAACGTGTCGGTACGAATGCCTCGCAGGGCGGAAAGCCGAACATCTTCGCCTGTGCTGGCATCTGATTGATCCAGAACTGATCACCCAGATGCGGACCTTCAATCGGCAAAGAGTAACGACGAGCGAGCTCAGCAGTGGCTCCCGCATGATCGAGGTGGGCGTGCGTGATCAGAATTTTCTCGAGTGTGAGTCCGTGTGACTCGATGACGCTCAAGACACGCTCGAGGTCGCCACCCGGATCGACGATCGCCGCACGCCGTGTCTTCTCACACCACAGCACGGAGCAGTTCTGTTGAAACGCCGTCACCGGCACCACTTCGAGTTTCATGCGCGCGGACTTTACACCGTGATCGCAAGACCCCGATAGATACGGGCCCGGTATCGACTCTCCTGTGCTTCGACGATCGGCGCAGCTGCCAACAGCACCGCGTGGGCGAAGCGCGTGTATTCCTCGGCTTGCTCAGCGGCGTCGCGCGGCTCTTCACTGCGCATGCGACGCGTGAGGTTCACCTGGTTTACCGGTACGGCGGTCGGCAAACGTTCGTTTTCGACACCGAGGGTCGCTGTGAACGCATGCAAGGTAGTCTTGACGAAGTTCGCCATCGCAAACTGCGGCAAGCTTCCGCCCACCGGCACATCGGGTGATACCAGGATGAGTCGCGCATCTTTGAACAAGGACACTTTGCGCGCTACCCGAAAGTGATGCGTCAGGTTGGTTTCGACGAGGGCGCCGAAACCTGCCGCATCGAGATGATCTTTACCTTCAACACCGAACAGCGCTTGTGGGATCGACGCGAAGGGAGTCGAGATCACGGCCGCTGGCGCACCATAGGTTGCGTATGCCTCGTCCATGCGCGCCTCGAGATCATCACCGACCGTAAGATAGCTGACTCGATCGTGCCCCAAGGCGCGTCCCAAGGCAGCGCGAAGTTCATCGCCAGCTGCGGAGGAACTCGTGAGCGCGACGACATTGCCGACGTGACCTTCTGCCAAGAACAGACGCGCAACCGCTGCGAGCGGTTCGGTCATATGTTCACCGATCAACCAGACGGTTTCGCCCTCCATGCGACGGACTCGCTCGGGCTTCGCTCGACCAAAGAGCTCACGCTCGGTGATGGTGCGCTCCTGCTGTAATCCACCGGATGGTTCGAAAGTCTCGCCGGAGATGGCTCGATCAGCCATGAAAAACACCGTCGCGAGCGCAACATCCGTCTCGGTCGGCATGCGGTTCAGATGCAGCATACCGATGACGCCGGAGCGGATCTTCTCTGCTTCGATGTCGATGCGGCGCGGGTCGATGAAAGGCTCGGTAGCCTCCGGCAAGCTCTCTGCCCACTGCTCCGCCAAATCGCGCTCCATCTGCGCGAGGATGATGCAGCCGTTGCACAGGCGCGCCACGAGACGACGCGCCATCAACTTCGTCATCAAGAAGTGCAGCGAGGAGTAGCCTGCCTCGTCGCTGCCGTGAACGTCGGCTTTCAAACGTGCGCTCAATTGACGCAGCGGCTCAGGGATCCCTTCACCTTGCAGCAGACCGATATCGTTACTGCCTAGTGCCTGCAAAACATCTCCAAGCGACGCGCCAGCCGCCAACGATCGCAATACGGCATCGTGCACTTGATTGAGACGCTTATTCTCGAGGATCAACTTGGCACGACGATCAAAAAGCCCCGCCTTGCCATCTTTGCCCTTGAGTCGCTGACCTTCGACCGGACCGGGAGCGATCGCATTGATCTGAATCTCTGGGCCGACGAAACGCGCGAGATTTTCGACGAGAGCGCGCTGGCCGGCTTTCGAGACGGCATAGTCCGAACGATTCGGATAGGGAACGGCAATGTATTTCTCACCACCGAAGTAGGAGCTGACGTTCAGGATGTAGCCGGACCCTTGTTTCTTCATCAAGGGAACGACTTTTTCTATCAAGGAATAGTTCGAAACCAGATTGGCATGGAGCGTATTACGCCAGTCGGTCGTTTGCAGATCGACCGCCATCTGCTCAGCGCCAGCGACACCCGCATTGTTGATGAGATAGTCGATGCGACCAAAGGCCTTGAGCGTTGCGTTCACCGATTTGACTAAAGCACCTTCCTCGGCCACATCGATATTGGCCAAGATCTGCACGCGATCTTTCGGTCGGTTGTAGCCGATCTCCTCGAGCTCGCGCACGATGCTCTCGCGCATTTCTTTCAATTGGTCAGCGCGTCTGGCCGTCAGCATCACTCTCGCGCCCGCCACCGCGAGAAGTCGACCAAGTTGTCCGCCGATACCCGCTGATCCACCGGTGATCAACACGCACTTGCCGAGATGCAGCCCCATCAGCGATTCGATCCAACCGAAATTCGGTCGAGTCGAACCGGTTGCATCGACGATGGTGGCCGGCATGTACAGATTCACCTGCGGCACGCGGCGCTTGGTGTAGAGCAGGCGTGCCGCCTGACTCGCCGCAAACAACAAACCGTGTTCTTCGGCATTGCTCCAACGCAGAATCTGATTGGACCATTCTGGTGTTGGGCGCTCACCGGATTTGGCTCGTGCGGCACTTTCATCGCGCCACACACGGATTAGCTGCTCGATGCCGGCACGCAGGATATCGGCCCAAGTGTTACCGACGGCATCATCACCGTTGGACATGAAAATAGTTCTCGGGCTCGACCCTTTAGGCGCCAGACGATGCCAAAGCCGCGAGAGTTCACGCGCGATGCCGATCGCACCGCTGAGCTCGGTCTTGAGAAACGCTTCGACGTCGGCATCCGTGGCGTCCGCTAGTGCGCGCTGAAAGCGCCACGCGCCGAAAGCGGGCAGCACGATTGCACCTTGCAGCCCAGTCTCCGGATCTACATCGGCTAAAGACTGAGACAGAGTCTCGGGTCGTTCACGATCGAACAAGCGAGGCAATATTCGCAAATCGACCTCGTCATCATGCAAGGCGGCGATCGCAGCCTGTACGGCCTCTTCTGAACCGAGACCGAGCATGACCCGTGCACCACAGCGCGACTGGATACGCGCGATCATCAGCGCATCGGCGACTTGATCGCCAGCGGCAACAAGCACTGTCGAGCCCGTTCCATCGACGGTACGCAGCTCTGGGCGTGATACCCAAGTCGAGCGCGACTCCTGCACGACTTGCATACCGTTGGTGACTTCGAACCCCTGGGCGCTGAATGCGCGAGACTCGTCACTACCCAAAAAAACGATGGTGTTAGCGACATCATCCACCGTCGGGAAAGTCTGCTCGAGTCGATGCTCCTGATCGCTACGCGTGAGCGCCATAGTGCTTACAAACTCGCTCGCGGTCGTACCTGCCTCCGCTTTGCGCAATTGATCCATCGCTGCAAAGACGGTGCGGATACGCTGGCTTTCGATAGGGCCCGGATAGACGGTATTAACCCGGATCCCCTTCGGACCGAGTTGTAATGCAAGCTGCTTTGAGAAAGCATTCAAGGCTGCTTTCGGTACCACATAAGCAGCTCGACCAAAATACTTGGTACGCGAGAAGATCGTCGACACGTTGATGATGCTTGCGCCCGGCTTCAGATGGTTCGCGGCGGCACGCACCATGTTCCATGTGAGACCCAGCAGGTTACCGGCAGCATCGGTAACGGTCTCGGTGTCGCTGGTGAGCTCCTCTCGAGACAAGGGTAAATGTTCAATGACCTGCTTGGGCCCGGCTGAGCCTGCATTGTTCACGAGGATGTCGAGCTGACCGTAGTGACGGATCGCTGCCTCGATGCCAAAGCGCGCTTGGCCTGGATCTGACGCATCGAACGGCAGCACGAAGGCGCGAGCTGCTGGCGCACCAGTCGCTTTCAATAATTGACGACGCGTGGTCTCCAGTTTGCTCGCATTGCGTCCCACCATGACGACGGCAGCGCCTTCGTCCAGAAAGCGTCGCACGATGGTGACGCCGATGTTGCCTGCGGCACCGGTCACGAGCGCCACTTTGCCGGCCAGACGACCCGCTGATCGGTTCTTGGCTCTACGGCGAGCCGGCGTTTTTTTCTTTTTTGTTGTACCGGTCATCGTTTTGCTCCCCATTCCTGGAAAAGTTCGTCGCGCGAGCGGATCCCTGCTCGCGGTAGCGCATGATTCACCACGTAGTTCGCACCGGCGTGGGTGTTGTCCCACATCGATTGGTGGGCCGCTGGCAATGCCCGCCAAGACACCATCGTCGGTTCACTGACTTCGAGTTGACCGGCTGCAATCATGTCGTTCATGCGAGCCACTTCGTAGGCATTACAAAGATGGGTGCCGGCAATCGTGGCGTTGGGCATCAAGATGCGGCGTTGTCGCATCCAGACCTGCGGTGCATAGAAAGTGTAGCGCCGCCCCTGCATCGACTCGCAGTAAACCACTCGACCGGTGAAAGGCTTCACTAGCGACGTTGAAGCAGCCAGAGCATCGTGACCGCAGCGCTCGATGACAAGATCAGGATAGCCGCGGGGATTATCCGCCGAGCGCAACCAGCGACCGATCGCGGTGCCGAACGGCTTCATGGTGCGTTCCTGATACTGCCGCACCGCTTCTTTGAAAGCCGCGGTTTCTCGTTTGGCATCTGGCATCGCAGGTAGTGCGCTAGGCCAGTCGAAGTCGCTGCCTTCCTTGCGACGAATGTCTTCGAGCGATACCACGCCACGTACCGCATCACCAAAGCCCAGTGACTGCACGAATTCACGCTGAGCATCACTGGCTGTAGCCACGACGAGTCGGCCTCCGGCACGACGAACGGCTTCAATGGCTTCGAGCCCAACTGGATCGAGCAGCGCATCATCGCCAACACCGTAATAGAGCAGCACCGCTTCGCCTGCACGCAAACGCGCACGGCGCAGCATTTCCTCCGGTGAACTCGCGCCCGCCTTGCCCACGAACGAGAACCAATAACCGCTGGTGGCACCGTAGAACGTCAAGGTGCCGCCATCGCCGAGCAGTTGGAAGGATCGCGGGAAGGATTCCTGCCCGGCATGGGAGACGACGTAGTCGGCTAAATTCCCGCCGCTTTGTGCGCGCATTTCGGACAAAAGCGAGTCACCCGCCTTTTCCCATGTCGCGATATCGGCCGCGGATTCCGGCACCGGTTTCCAAATCGACGCCCAGCGAGGATCACGACGATCGATGGCGCCCGTTGCACCCTGTGCTTTGACGAATGCCGCGCGTTCCGCACTCGAGACCAAACCAACGGTACGCAAACCATTGCGAGCCGCGCTCTTCAAAGCCTCGAAGCCAGTTCCAGTCGCAGCGCCTTCCACGAAAACCGTCTTACCGGATTCGATCTGCAGCGTCGTGAAGAGAGCGCGTACGACGGTACCGAGATTGAGGACATACGAGCCAGCCGCTTCCAAAGTCAGATCAGGCGGTAGTGGATGCAGCTGCGGGCCCTGCACCTGCAAAAATTGCTGATGACTACCGGTGTCGGTCTCGTAACCCTGGATGGAAAAGCCGGCATACATCGGATCACGCGCAGCCAAGGGTGACAATAATTCGCTTTGTCCCGAATACACAGTCACGAGATCGCCGACCTTGATGCGTCCTTCGCGCTTGAGCTCGCTACCGATCGAGGCAACGAGCGCAACGCCGCCTGAACCGGTCACTTGATAATCGAGATCGTGGTTGTCGAAAGGCGAGACCGGGATACCGGTGATCGCCCAGATGTCGTTGAAGTTCACTTCCGAGGCGAGCACGTAGACCACTGCCTCGTTTGGACCTGGCTTGGGTACTGGCAGCAAAATTTCTCGCTCGGCCTCTTTCGGCAAGCCGTGGGCTGGTGCCCCCGTTGCGGGATCTTTGACGACCGCATGACCCCACTGCCACGCCGGTATCGGAGTCAGCCCCGGGAAGAAAGCGGCGCCGACCGGCAACAACTCGCCCTGCTTGATCAACTTCGCGATCGATTCGGCGCTCGGTATCGTGGCGCGCCGCGTAGGCAAAGGTGCGCTCTTCTTGTCGATGAAAGCGCGAATGCCGGCCTTGCCCCCCTCGGGGTCTACGACCGCCTCGGCGAACAGCTGTGCCTCACGTGCAAGCCCTTGCTGCAGACCCTGCTGCCAACCCGTACGAATCGCATCGACGATGCGATCCGCTGTCTTAGCGCGCCCGACCTTAACTGCTTGCGCGACCAAACGCTGCGTTTCCGTATCACCAAGCGCGAGTGACACGTCATCGATGCCGGCTCGTTGCCACGCGGCTTCAGCGGTGCGCCGCTCAGCATAACGACGCGCGACCAGCTTACGACCTTGCGGCGATGCCACGAACTCGCTCGCTAAGCGCACAGCGAGACTCAATACATCTTCGCCGTCGCCACAAAGTGCATCGACCAATCCATCGCTCAAAGCTTCATCGCTCGCGATCGTTCGACCGCCTAGGATGATCTCGAGCGAACGCACGAGCGGTGTCGCATGACCGCGCAATTCGAGCAGGCGTGGCAGACGTTGTGTGCCGCCATAACCTGGCAGCAAGTTCAAGCGCACTTCCGGCTGACCAAAAGTCGCCAGTGGCTCAGCGACGCGAACATGACAGGCGAGCGCGAACTCCATACCACCACCGAGCGCAACGCCATTGATCGCAGCGATCGCAGGCTTTTCCATAGTTTCGATTTTGCGAAAAGCCAGATGGGCGTTGTTCGGTAGCGGCAAGGCTTCTTCTAGGGTGTGTACGTCTTCCAGTAACTGGCGGATATCCGCGCCTGCTACGAAGGCCGAAGTGCCCTGTCCAGTGAAGATCACCGCTTTGACATCTTCGCGTCGAGCCACGTGATCAATCACGATGTTCAACTCGTCGAGCGCACGCTCGTTCAGCGCGTTCACCGGCGGATTCTGGATAGTGACAATGGCGAGGCGCGCCCGTCGCGGTTTCTTCAGTGGGTGATAGTGAATGCGGAAGTAACGGAAATCTTCGAACAATTGTTGTTCGTCGGCGACGCGCTGACGCTCTTGCCACTCGGCGATACTACGCTTGAGCTCCGTGATCGATTCGGGGTTGCGCAGCGTCGAGGTATCACCGACATCCTGTCCCTCGACGAGTGCACGAACCATGCGGCGCATGTATTTGCCACTGCGAGTTTCCGGAAACTGACTGACTTCGATGAAGTCTTCGGGAATGGCGACCTGGCCTTTTTCCTGACGTACGATGTCGATCAAACGACGTCGATCTTCAGCGGTGAGCTTGCGTCCCGCCGCGGGGCGTACGAAGGCGAGCGGCGTCAAACCTTTTTGTGCATGAGGCGCGCCGACCACGATGACGTTGCCCACGGGCGAATCTGGATTGACCTGCTTATCTCGCAGGATGGCGCCTTCTATTTCTTCGGTGCCGAGACGGTGCCCCGACACGTTGATGACATCGTCAGAGCGACCATGCAGCGAGAAGCCGCCGTCGGCGTGCTTCACGGCAAAATCGCCTTGCGTGTAGGCAAGTTGC
This sequence comes from uncultured Pseudomonadota bacterium, assembly GCA_903910215.1. Lineage (GTDB taxonomy): Bacteria > Pseudomonadota > Gammaproteobacteria > Steroidobacterales > Steroidobacteraceae > UBA964. The sequence goes on along the minus strand of CAIVYV010000272.1, from coordinate 13,314 downwards.
TCTCGCCAACGCGCCCAATAAGTACTGCGGTATCGATCGATATCGCCACGCCACTGCCGCGCGACGCGCGTACCGTCTACTTTGAACCCGGCGGCATCACCCCAGATCGTTCGGCAAAGATAGGGATAAGGCGCTGAGATAACGATCTCGCCTTTTTCGCCCACCGAAGCCGAACGCGCCGTAACTCGTCCTGTAGAATCGGGTTCGCTGTCGGCGATCCAGACATCACCCATCACCCACGGCAAAGGATAAGTGTGGGCATCGGCGCGCAACGGAAAGTCGCCATTGCCGTAGAGATGGGTCCATACGATGCCGCCGTGCTCGGTGGCCCAATAGGAATTGATGTACCAGGGCGTGACGAGCTCCATGCCAAACTGCTGCACCACGGGCGAAGTCGGCTCGGCGCAAAACGTCGCCACGCGCAACGATGCGCGCGAATAAGCTCGCACGTCTTCGACGTTCTGCGGATCGGTCATCACCGTTTTCAGGAAAGTGACGCCGGCTTTGAAGATGTTCACCTTCAATCGCTCGATGATGCTGGCGAAGCGGCCGGCACTCGGGAAAACGGGCGCCCCTTCGGCGATCACCGTCGTAACACGAGTAGCGAGCGCTCCCGCGATCATGTAGCTCTGACCCGTGATCCAGCCCGGATCGGCTACGACATACATCACATCGCCGGCGCGTGCGTCGAAAGCAACTCGCATCGTGTGAGAAACGCCGCTGAGGTAACCGCCGTGCACATGCACGACGCCCTTCGGTTTGCCGGTGGATCCTGACGTGTAGATGAAAAACATGGGGAATTCAGCGTCCAGTGGCACAGGCCGACTCGACGCCCAGATCGCAGCAACGAATTGAGAGTCGGGTAGCGCCATCAGGGCGGCGAGAGAATCGACCTCGTGTCCCGCAGCACGCGCCGCCGCCAGAATTTTTTGTTCCGCTCGATCGGTCAACTCATGCGCCCAGCGATCACGCTCAGGGCGCCACAAGAGATCCGCCTGTGCGGCATGCCTGACGACGACGACAATATCGACGCGCGCCGGCGTTGCGACCAGCGCAGATGCAATGGCGGTTCGGATCCGGCTCGCCTCAGCCGAAGACAGTCCACCGATGCTCTCGATCGCGCGACCGACTCCGCGCATGACATCCGAGCGCTCGAGCGTGATTTCATTGGCGACGGCTGTGCGTGCGCCGTCGAGAATGACTCTCGCCTGCTCGGCAGGTACTGCCAATTCCCCGAGCGTGCGCTGCACGATCTCGACGACGGTCTCGGCTGGCACGTAACCATCGAGCGCCGGGTCGGTATACGCCTCCTTGAAGGCCACGATCTGGGCGTTTCGATAACCCCCATCGGCCGTAATAACGACACGCGCACCGGCATTGTGAATGCGATCCGAGAGCGTCTTGTCGCTGAATCCACCGAACACGGGCGTATAGACAATACCGAGACGCTTGCAAGCTTCGGTCCAGAACAGTTGTTCCGGAATATTTGGCATGTTGATCGCGATACGATCACCGATGTCGAGACCGAGCTCTCGTAGCGCGAGTGCACATTTGGCCACTTCGAGTAGCAAGGTCTTACGCGAGACGCTGTAAGAGACGACGGGCGCGCCACGACCACCGGCTTGCGATTGATCCCAACGATCACCCTCGAACCATAAGGCCGCTTCGTCGCCGTGCCTGTCGAGCACATGTCGATCGATTTCATTGAAGCAGGCGTTGGTCAGTGCGCCATCGAACCAGCGATAAAAAGGCGCTTCACTCGCATCGAGGGCGGTGCGCCAAGGTCGATGGGTGTCAGACAAGTGCGGGTCAATCGACGCGCCGCTCGCGGCATCGAAACCCATCCAGCGCGATTGAGTGTCGTCATACCGGATCCAAGCGCCCGTTTGGCCCAACGACGGCTCGAACCAGTGCAATTCGCGACAGGCGATGTCACCATGAAATGCACCCGGATCGCGCTCGCAGACCGCTCTGGCGGTTTCCCAGGCGGCTCGGGACGGGTAAGGATTGATATGCGCCTGAGGGGGCGAAATGGCAACGGTCTCGTTCGACATGACGATCTCCAGCCCCCGAAGCCAATCTAACCCAAGTGTTGTGAAAAGGCTTTAGTCAAAATTCACTTGCAAAGATGATCATCGAGCGCATTTGGCCAGGAAACGCGTGGCGTAATTACCACTACCTCATCGCCTGTGAAGAAACGGGTGAAGCGATGGCCGTGGACCCGCTCGACTGGCAAGCCTGTCTTGCGGTTGCCCACGCGCGAGGCTGGACCATACGGAGCATTCTCAACACCCACGAGCATGGCGACCATATCGGTGGCAATGAAGGCTTACGGGCCGCGACCGGCGCCAAAGTGCTCGCACACTCGGGCGCAGGCGGGCGCATCCCGGGTATCGACGTGGGTCTCGGTGCAGGTGTCGTACTGCGCGTCGGGCGTACGGTCGAGGCACGGGTGCTCGATACACCGGGGCATACCCGCTCGCATATCTGTCTGCTGCTGCAAGCGGCCGATTCATCGACGCCGGCAGCCCTCCTCTGTGGTGACACGCTGTTCAATGCAGGCGCCGGCAATTGTCATAACGGCGGAGATCCGTCGTTGTTATATGACACTTTCGTGCAGCAACTCGCGCAACTACCCGATTCGACGCTCGTCTATCCGGGCCATGACTATCTGGCGCGCAATCTCGCCTTCACGCTCGATCGAGAGCCCGGCAATGTCGTGGCCACTCAACGGCACGCATCACTAGGGGAACGCGAGGGCGCAACCGCTCCCGTGTTTACGCTCGGCGATGAAAAACGGCACAACGTATTCTTTCGCTTGCAGGAGCCCGAAATCATCGCGCGCTTGCGCGAGCGCTTCCCCGAACTCCCCGGTGATCCGGATGCGCGCAGCGTGTTCTTGCGCCTGCGCGAATTGCGCAATCAGTGGTGATCGACCTGCAGTAGATCGATACGCAATCCTGCGGGTGAATACACCGTCGCCGTCAACACCGAGCCCAAGATACAGTCTATTTTTTGAGGCTCATCGACTTGAGCACTGCTCGCCTTCGCTCGCGAAACGACAGCAGTCACATCAGGTACGATAAAACTGACCGCCAACAAGCCGCGCGCCGGTGCACAGGCTTTGGGATACAGGTTTTCACTTTCGGCGCGTTCATATTGAACGATCTCGAGTCGCCCGTAGGTGTACTGCGGATCACCAAAAATTCGAATGTCGAGCCCGGCACCCGGCGGTAAACCAATCGTGCGCTCTACCTCTGGACCTGCGAACCGGTGGTACGAGGTTTCGGTGAGCTGCAATACCTGTTCATAGAACGCTTTCTCTATTTTATTGTCGGGTGAGATCGCAACGATCTGCGGCGCCACACCGTACCCTTGCGGGCTGACGTGATCGGTCTTGCCCTCTTCTTCGAGAAAGACCAGATTCACCTCATCGGGTCCGGGCAGATGCACCTCGTGCACCACGACTCCGTCGGTTTCGAAACGACCAATCGGCGAACGAAAGCGAAATCCGGCTGCCTGCAACTCGGCATAACGCGCTTGGATGTCACGCACCACGATATCGACGCTCTTCGGTACGAGATCCGTGGACCGTGCGCCCGCTCGTACCGGCGCGCCGGGTGCGCGAAATTGCACCAGATGAATTCCGCCTTGGATACGACCCGGTGTCACCAGCAGTGCCTGATCGACGATGTCCTCTGCAGCCAAACTTAAGCGCTTTGCCCACGCAGGATCGCTCCCTTGGCGACGCGCCACGATCTGCATGCCGAAACGACCCACCCACAAATCGAGCGCGGTGGTCAGATCCGTCACACTCAACAAGGCATAGGCATACGCATTCGCTCGAAACTCGGCTGTCATCGACGTCGCACTCCGGATCAATCTCTGATTCGATCGAAGTATAGACGCTGATAAAAATCCGCAGGATCGATCCACCAAACCGACCGAAAGCCGCTAGAATTCGCGCCCCGCATGGATCTCTCGCCGATACTCAATCCGCTCAACGACGCTCAACGCGAAGCCGTCACGGCACCGGTCGGTCCGGTGTTGGTGTTGGCAGGCGCCGGTAGTGGTAAGACACGTGTGCTCACGCATCGTGTAGCGTGGCTGATTCAAGCCGAAGGCGCTTCGCCACACAGCATCATGGCGATGACCTTCACTAACAAGGCTGCGGGGGAGATGCGAGCGCGCATCGAATCGCTACTTGGCATGCCGGGTGCTGCGCTCTGGATCGGCACCTTTCACGGCATCGCCCATCGCTTATTGCGTCTGCACTGGCGCGAAGCCAACCTGCCGCAAACCTTCCAGATTCTCGATGGCGACGATCAGTTGCGACTGATCAAGAAAATCCTCAAGGCGCAAAATCTGGACGATACGCGCTGGGTGCCGCGCGACATCCAGTACTTCATCAATCAAAACAAAGATGAAGGCATGCGGCCAAAGGTGCTGAAAGACGGCAACGATCCAACGCGTCGCCAGTTCATCCAGCTGTATCGTGATTACGAAGAAGCCTGTCAACGCGCAGGCGTCGTCGACTTCGCCGAATTGCTACTACGTGCTTTCGAATTGTGGCGCGATCAGCCGGAGCTGCTCGCGCATTATCGCCGTCGTTTTGGTCATGTGTTGGTCGATGAGTTCCAGGACACCAACACCATTCAGTATGCGTGGACGAAACTATTGGTCGGCTCAGAAGGTGCGCCCTTCGCAGTGGGCGATGACGATCAGTCGATCTATCGCTGGCGCGGCGCCCGAGTCGAGAACTTGCAAACGTTTCGACGCGATTTTCCACAGGCCAAATTGATTCGCCTCGAGCAGAACTATCGCTCGACGAGCACTATTCTCGAAGCCGCCAATGCTTTGATCGCCAATAACAGCGGTCGACTTGGTAAAAATCTTTGGACGAGTGGCGGCAAAGGTGAGCCGATCCGCCTCTATGCGGCCTTCAATGAGCGAGATGAAGCCGAATTCGTGCTGCAGCGCATCAAAGACTGGGTCGCTCGCGGTGGTAATCGCCGTGATATCGCCATCCTTTATCGATCGAACGCGCAATCGCGTGTTTTCGAAGAGGCGTTTCTGTCGGCCCGTATTCCCTACAAGGTATATGGCGGCTTGCGCTTCTTCGAGCGCGCTGAAATCAAAGATGCTCTCGCTTATCTGCGGCTCGTCTCTAACCGCAACGACGATACGTCGTTCGAGCGTGTGGTCAACTTACCCACTCGCGGCATCGGCGCCAAGAGTATCGATACGTTACGTGAACGGGCCCGTGCCGACGGCAGCTCGCTGTGGTCGGCAGCACAGCGATGTATTGCCGAGGGAAGCCTGGGCGCCAAAGGCGCGGGCTCACTGCATGGATTCCTGCAGCTGATCGATCGCTTGGCTGCCGATACACGCGAATTGGCGCTGCACGAAATCGTCGATCAGGTGATCAACTCCAGCGGTTTGCTCGAACACCATCGCAAGGAAAAAGCCGAGCGCGGTGAAGCACGAGCAGACAACCTGCTGGAACTCGTCTCGGCGGCGCGAGGTTTCGAGCCCGAGGGCGTCGAAGGCGAGCAATTACCGCCGCTCGAGTCGTTCCTCGCGCACGCGGTTCTCGAATCGGGTGAAGGCCAAGCTGAGGCGTGGGAAGACTGTATCCAAATGATGACCTTGCACACGGCCAAGGGTCTGGAGTTTCCGGTGGTATTCCTTGCCGGGCTCGAAGATGGGCTGTTCCCGCATCAGCGGTCGCTGAACGATCTCGATAGCCTCGAAGAAGAGCGACGTCTCGCCTATGTCGGTACGACTCGCGCCATGCAGCAGCTCTATCTCACCTATGCCGAGCAGCGGCGTCTGCATGGCATCGACAGTTACGGACAACCCTCGCGATTCATCCGCGAAATTCCGGAAGAATTGCTCGAAGAGGTACGTCCGCGTGTACAGACTGGACGCGGTAGCTACGGCTCCGGTGGATTCAACGCGCGTGATGACTATTCGCGCAGCGATTTCGCACCGCGCCGCGTGTCCGCAGCGTCTGGCGTGAAGGCGGATCCGGTTGCGCCCGGCCTCAAATTGGGCGCCCGCGTGCGCCACGCCAAGTTCGGCTCCGGTGTCATCCTCAATATCGAGGGGCAGGGGCCGCATGCCCGTGTGCAGGTCAATTTCGAGGCGGCGGGCAGCAAATGGTTGATGCTGCAGTACGCCAACCTCGAACCCGCCTGATCGGCGCGGCGTGAACGCAACGGCGGTACACTTGCCGCCATGACGACCTCCGCTTCGCCCTCCACGTTTCATGGTCTGCTCGCGCAGGCTACGTCGCGACACGACTCGCGAGTCTGTGTCGGCCTCGATCCGGAAATCGAGCGCTTCCCGATCCACCTGCGCTCTCACCGCGATGCGATCCTGGTCTTCAATCGCGCCATCGTCGATGCGACAGCCGATCTCGTCTGTGCCTACAAGCCGCAGATCGCACACTATGCCGCCGTGGGCGCCGAAGAGGCGCTGCTCGAGACGATCCGCTATATCCGCGAACGAGCGCCCGGCGTACCGGTCATCCTCGACTCCAAGCGCGGTGACATCGGTAGCACCGCCGAGAAATATGCCAAGGAAGCTTTCGAGCGATATGGCGCCGATGCAGTGACTATCAACCCGTATCTCGGCCGAGATTCAGCTGAACCCTTCCTACAATACGCAGACAAGGGAGTTGTCATCCTCTGCCGAACCTCGAATGCCGGCGCGCGCGAATTCCAGGATCTCGTGGTCGATGGTCGCAAGCTTTACCAAATCGTCGCCGAGTCCGTGGCGCGCGATTGGAACTCACGGGGTAATTGTCTGCTCGTGGTGGGTGCCACCTATCCCGAGGAGCTTGCCGATATCCGCGCTCGTACCGGTGATATGACTTTTCTCGTCCCCGGCGTCGGCGCACAAGGCGGCGATGTCGAGAAAGCCGTACGCAGTGGCCGTACCGCAGCGGGGGAAGGTCTGGTGATCAACTCCTCGCGAGGCATTATCTATGCCGGCTCCGGAGAAGATTTCGCAGTAGCCGCACGGCGTGCGACACTCGAACTACGCGACGCGATCAACGCTGCGCTCAAAATGAACTGACGAACGGATCGGAGGGGGCCCGATGTTGCGACTGACTCGCTATCAGTGGATTGTGCTGTTCGCAGCATGGCTAGGTTGGGGCTTCGATATCTTTGACGGGTTGCTATTCAACTATGTCGCGCCCAACGCCATCCCCACCCTGCTTGGCCTGACGATCGGCTCGCCAGAGGCCCGCACGGCCACGCTGTATTGGACCGGCCTCATCACGGCGATCTTTCTGGTCGGTTGGGCAGTCGGCGGTGTGCTGTTCGGGCCAATCTCGGATCGCTACGGACGCAAACGCGTTCTGCTCATCACGATGGTGCTCTATGCTGTCGGCACCGGGCTCTGCGCCTTCGTCACCAGCATCGAACAACTGATCGTCTGTCGCATCATCGCAAGCCTCGGCATCGGCGGTGAATGGGCGGCCGGTTGTGCACTGGTCGCCGAAGCCGTACCGGAAGACCAACGTGTCGAAGCCGGTGCCGTGCTCTACACCTCGGCACCATTCGGCCTGTTCTTAGCGACCGGCGTCAACGCGCTGATCGCGGGTCATCTCTTCGCCGATGTGCCGGAAGTCTCCTGGCGTTACGTGCTGATCTTCGGATTGATTCCTGCTGCGTTCGCTTTCTGGATCCGCACCCTCGTCAAAGAGCCCGAGCGTTGGGAGGCGGCCGCCGCGTCAGCACCACCACCCCGCCTGCGCGAAATCTTCGCGCCGGAGATCTGGCCTCGTACCCGCAGTGCGCTCATCGTCGCGGTAGTTGCCTTGATCACGTGGTGGAGCTGCAACGCCTTCATTCCTGTCGTCGTCGCCAATTTGGCCCAAGCCGAAGCGCTGCAACTCGGTCTCGACAAGACGGCAACCAGCATCTTGATCGAATCCTGGAAAACCCAAGGCACAGCTATCTTCAATGTCGGCGGGTTGCTCGGCACCTTGTTGACGATACCGCTCGCCAAACACTGGGGTCGAAAGCCGATGTTCGCGCTCTACCTCGGATTTTCCTCGATCGCACTGCTGACTACGTATGGGCTCGATCTCGAGCCGCAAGTGCGGCTCTACATGTACTTCTTCATCGGTTTGACCGTATTCGGCATCTTCGGCAGCTTCACGTTCTATCTGCCTGAATTATTCCCGACGCGGTTGCGTGCCACCGGCTCCGGGTTCACCTACAACATCGGTCGCGTGATCGCCGCCGGCGGTCCTTTCCTCGTGGGGTCAGTCGCCTCTGCCGGAGCGGGTAATTCTGCTGTCGTACTCGACACGCTGTTTCTAGTGGGATTTGTGCCGATCATCGGCCTGTTATGTCTCGGCTGGGTCATCGAAACCCGCGGTCAAAAAATTCCGGACTGAATTGGATTTGATGAAACATGGCTGATTGGCTCATTGATGTCATCCTCGGGCTGGTCGAGGGCTTCACCGAGTTCTTGCCGATTTCGAGCACGGGGCACCTGATCATCACGCGTGCCCTACTCGATCTCGAAGATGAAGTGGGCTTTCGCCAGATGATCGTGATTCAGGGCGCAGCCATCCTCGCCGTGTGCTTCCAATATCGTGTCCGTCTATGGGAAACCGCCACCACACTCACTAGTAGCGCCGCATCTCGCCGGTTCGTGCTCGGTTTGTTTCTCGCATTTCTGCCGGCGGCCGTTGCGGGTCTTGCCTTCGAAGACACCATCCGTAGCGTGTTGTTCGCGCCAGTGCCAGTTGCCATGGCGCTCGTGATTGGTGGCGTCCTCATTCTTTGGGCGGAAAAGCGTCCGCACGTGGAGCGCGTGAAATCGCTCGATGAACTTCGACCGCTCGATGCCTTTCGGGTGGGGTTGTTCCAGATGCTCGCGCTCGTTCCGGGCACGAGTCGCTCTGCAGCGACTATCTTGGGTGGATTATTGACAGGGCTCGATCGGCGCACCGCTGCCGAATTTTCTTTTTTTGTCGCGATTCCGGTGATGTTCGTGGCTACCGGCTACAAACTGCTCGATGCGCGCGAGCCGATCACGCTCGACGAAGCGCGCTCCATCCTCATCAGCAGCGTGGTCGCTTTTTTTGCCGCGCTGATCGCGATTCGTTTCCTGCTGCGATTCGTCAGTCAGCACTCATTTGCGATATTCGCCTGGTATCGCATCGTATTCGGCGGCGTGATCCTGCTCACTTGGCAGATGGGTTGGGTGCAGTGGTAGACCCGCGCTCCTCTTCGGTTACCCGACCGAAATCCGGATAAGGCCCCAGCAGCAAGAGCAATAGTGCGCCGGCGATGAACATCACGGCAGCGGCGATGAGAATCGGATCGTAACTGCCGGTGGTATCACGAACCCAACCGTAGAGGGTGGCCGACACGGCGGCTGACAATCCAAAGGCCATATAGAGCACGCCATAGATCTGCCCATAGCTCTTCATACCGAAGTAACGGCCTGCGAGATACGCGACGAGATCGGTTTCAGCACCCGAAGCGAAGCCCATCAGAAAAGCGGCTGCAATCGCGACGGCGAAGGCGAGTGGACCATCGCCCAGCAGAATCCAGCACGAGAGGGCCGGCAGACACAGGATGGGCAACGTCACGATCGGCGCCCAAAATTTGTCGAGTAGATAACCCGTGATGATGCGGCCAGCAAAAATCGACAGACCAAACACGCTCATCACCGCAGCGGCTTCGCTGCGTTCGAAACCGCGCGCGCCCAACATCGACGGCAGATGCACGAGCGCGCCCGAGTACGCGATAGTCACGAGTGCAATCGACGCCCAAAGAATCCAAAAGCGCGGCTCGCGCATCGCTTCCTGCAGGCTGCGACCCGGCAGACTGACGGCGCCTGCCGCGGCGATCTCGGGCGGTCGCTCCTCGGGCTTGGGCTCACGGAACCAGAGCAAACCGATCGGCAGTGCGATGCCTAGCGGCAAGAGCGCGAGCGCAGCGTAACTCACACGCCAACCGAAATCGTTGATGAGCCAGGTGGTGATGATCGGCAGCGCCATCGCCGAGATGCTGGTGCCGACCAAGGTCAGCCCCAATGCGAGGCCACGCTGCTTGAAGAACCAGAGATTGATGGCGCGCGACCATGTGATGGGCGTCGAACCGATACCGAAGAGTCCAACCAGCACCCACAGCGCGTAGTACCAGTACAAATTGCCGGGGATGATCGAAAACGACGCGAAAATCAGCGCAAACGTCGTAAGCGAGGCGAGCGCCACCTGGCGTACGCCGAACCGGTCTGCCAACCAGCCGAAAACCGGCGCCAACAGCGCCCCGAGCACCCCATAGATCGTGATGCCGAGACTGATCTCGGTGCGAGTCCAACCAAATTCCTGCTGCAGAGGGTCGATGAAAAAGCCGACCGTATTGAATGGCAGCGGTGAAGCGCCGAACGCCGTGCCGAGCAGTGACGCAATCAGCACCTTCCAACCACGCCCAAATTCGTTGCGGCTCGGCGCCGCGGCCCCCGGGGATGTCATGGCTACCAAGCATACCTGCTCTGGCCTGTTCGGTGCCGATGCTTGGGAGTAACCTATGCGCACTTATGAAGATCGTGATCCTCGGCGCCGGACAGGTCGGGCGCACGGCCGCGTATCAACTCGCGCGCGAGGAGGCCAACGAGGTGACGGTCGTCGACACCAACGACGAACTCCTGCGTGACCTGCAAGATCGCCTCGATATCCGCACCGTCGTCGGCCACGCCTCCTACCCGACCGTTCTGGAGGCAGCTGGCGTCGCCGATGCCGACATTCTCGTCGCCCTGACGAGTTCCGACGAAGTGAACATGATGGCCTGCGAAGTTGCCTACACGCTCTATCGCACGCCGACCAAGATCGCTCGCATCCGCTCGCCCGAATACACCCGCCATCCGAAACTCTTCAGTGACGAGTCACTGTCGGTAGACGTTTGGATTAGCCCCGAACAGCTCGTTACCGAATATGTTGAGCGCCTGATTCGATACCCCGGTGCGCTGCAGGTGCTCGATTTTGCCGGCGGACGAGTCCGACTCGTCGGCTTGCGCGCTCGCAAAGGCGGCTTGCTGGTAGGCCAGGCGCTACGCGGTCTGCGCGAACACATTCCGAATACGGAAGCCCGGGTGGTCGCCATCTATCGCAACGGCCGCAGCCTGCAGATCGAAGGCGACACGGTCATCGAAGATGGCGATGAGGTGTTTTTCCTTGCCGCCAAGAACGACATCCGGCGCTTCATGGCCGAAATCCGCAAGGAAGAAAAACCGGTCAAACGCGTCGTGATTGCCGGTGGTGGTCATATCGGCTACGCGCTCGCACGCGAACTGGAAAAAAATAACAATCAGGTCAAAGTCATCGAGCGCGATCCAAAACGTGCGCGCAAGATTTCGGAGAATCTCGAGAACGCCATCGTGCTCGAAGGTGATGCCGCCGACGAAGAACTGCTCGTCGAAGAGAACATCGATAGCTGCGATGTTTTTTGTGCACTCACCAACTCAGAAGAAGCCAATATTCTCTCGGCTATGCTTGCCAAGCGCCTGGGCGCTGCCAAGGTCATGGCGTTGATCAACAAGCCCTCGTATGCCGAGATCGTGCAAAGCGGCACGATCGATGTCGCCATCTCACCGCAAACTATCACCATCGGCTCATTGCTGACGCACGTGCGGCGCGGTGATGTCGTTCAGGTGCACTCACTACGGCGCGGCGCGGCCGAAGCGCTCGAAGCCATCATCCACGGTGACGATCGCAGCTCGCGCGTCGTCGGCAAGAAAATCGAAGAAATCGTGTTGCCCGAGGGCGCCCGCATCGGCTGCGTGGTGCGAGGCGACGAGGTCATCATGGCGCACCACGACACCGTCGTGCAGGCAGATGATCACGTGATTCTCTTCATCACCGATCGTCGTCACGTCGACCAAGTCGAAAAACTCTTCCTCGGCGAAACAGCCGGTCGGCGCTAAGCGCTCCAGAGTCCAGATGCTCGCAGTCGCACATGTTCTGGGTTTGATGATGGCGTTTTTTGCCATCGTTTACGCCTTGCCGCTACTGGTCTCGTTGATTTTCCAAGACGGTTACGCCCATTTCTACATCGCTGCAGCAGCCATCAACGTCTTGTTTGGACTCGGAGTCGCAGCAACCACACGCCGCTACAAACGCGAACTGAAATCTCGTGATGGGTTTTTGCTCGTCACTTTGGCGTGGGTGCTGATGTCGCTCTCGGGAGCCGTACCGTTTTTCCTCGCGCTACCCGAGCTCAGCACCACCGACATTATCTTTGAAGCTGTTTCGGGTCTCACAACCACTGGCGCGACTGTCATCACGAATCTCGATGGGCTCGCGCCGTCACTCAACTTCTGGCGCCACACGCTACATTGGCTAGGTGGTATCGGCATCATTGTGCTCGCGGTCGCCGTACTGCCACTACTCGGCGTCGGTGGCATGGCCTTGTATCGCGCCGAAGCACCGGGTTCTGTGAAAGACGAAAAGCTCACTCCCCGAATCACGGAAACGGCCAAGGCACTGTGGCTCACCTATGCTGGTTTGACGATTGTCGCCGCGCTCGCATTGAAAGCGGTCGGCATGGATTGGTTCGATGCCATCTGTCATGCCTTTTCTGTGGTCGCCCTCGGCGGCTTTTCGACCCACGACGCCAGCATCGGTCATTTTGATTCCGCTGCCATCGAATTCGTACTGATCATTTTCATGCTGATATCGATGGTGAACTTCGCTCGTCACTTCACGGCCGTCCGCAATCGAACTCTCGACCCTTACCGTCGCGATTCGGAAGCCAAGGCGATGTTGCTAATCCTGTCGTTCAGCATCGTCACCGTCACCGCTCTGTTGGTCATCGAAGGCGTCTATCCAAATGTATTGGAAGCGCTGCGACACAGCGCCTTCAATGTCATCTCGGTCGCCACCACTACCGGCTTCTCGTCCCAGAATTACGATGTGTGGCCCATCTTCGCGCCCGTCTGGATGTTGTTTCTCTCGTGCATCATCTGCGCAACCGGTTCCACTGGTGGTGGCATCAAGATGTTTCGTACCTTGCTGCTGGCGCGACAGGCCCTGCGAGAAATGAAGCAGCTCGTGCATCCCTCGGCTGTGATCCCGGTACGTATTGCAGGTCAAGTGATACCGGAGCGCATCGCAGCCTCTGTGCTCGCCTTCATCTTCCTATACTTCCAAACGATTGCCGTACTGACTTTCTTGATGCTGTTGACCGGGCTCGATCTCGTCACGGCATTCAGCTCAATCGTCGCTTGTGTCAACAATCTGGGTCCGGCACTTGGGCCCACCGGCGCTGCCGGTAATTATGC
>CAIVYV010000271.1 GCA_903910215.1 uncultured Pseudomonadota bacterium | reverse complement strand
GGTGTTTCATTCGATTCGGGTAGCCGAGGCGGCGACCGAGTCGCCGGATATCACCATACTGCGTTTGCATTTGGGTCGGGCGCTGTTACCGTTGCTAGCCGATCGATCGGATGACGCAGCGGCTGCGCTTGCGGCTGCTGCTGCGCTGGCTGCGCGCCCGGATCTTTTGGATATCACTTACCGCCCCACGGCAACCACGCGCATCGACGCCGCCACCGCTTTTGAGACTTGGGAGCTCGAGGTCCGATGGTGTCGTGAGTTGTTTTTTGCGCCCATCAAATATGTCATCCCAGTCTTGCTTCGGCTGAGCTCGACGTCTTGGTTCGATCAAGCCTGCTATGTCCGCGAGAGCTTGCCGCTTGTCGCCAAATCCTATGTGCTCAGACCGTTAGCGCCAGCGGAGTCGCTGATCAAGGATCAGCGTTGATCGAGTGCAGCAGCCAGTTGCTCGGGTGTATCGATATCGAAGGCAGCGCTCGGCATGTCGATCGCAACGACTCGGTCGTCGGATTTCAACAAGCTGCCTGCGCCGCGATCTCCCTGCAAGACGACAAGACGTTCGAAATAATGGGCAGGAAAAACGGCGGGTACGCCAACGGTGTGGTCGTAGGCTGCCGCGACCGCTCGCTCTGGGTTCATGTGGGCCACATCAAGTAAGCGCTGGTAGTCGTCGCTGTCGACAAGTACTTGATCGGCCAAGACGATCAGCACAGCGGATGTTTCCGTCGGTAAAGATTGAATACCGAGGCGAATCGAACTCGACAAGCCGTCGGACCAACGTTCGTTGATCACGATGTTAGCGCTGGTGCCGTGCAGTGCTTCACGCAAGCGCTCGGGCTCTGGGCCGAGTACGACCGTCACCCCAGAGGCTGGCGTGCGAGACGCTAGTGCGCTGCTCACCGACTCGACAACCTGCCGAATAAGGGGGCGTCCTCGATAGTCGGCGAGGCCTTTCGGGCTACCAAAACGACGGGCGGCACCCGCAGCGAGCACGAGAGCGTGAACGGTCATCAACCTCACGTTCAGGTTACGCGTTCATACAGGTTATGCGTTGACGGTTTTCGCCGGCAGACGCGGAACCTCATCAAGTACCCAAGCTTGCGATTCGCGACGAGCCGGGGAGGGAATCGCGAAGATGACATCGGCGCGCTCGCGTGCAGCTTGCACGGCTGCCATGTCGATGCGCCAGCCGCGTGCCTCGAACTCGTCGAGCTTGTCGCGATACTGCAAGATCACCTTATCTGCGGGCATCATCAATTCCTTGGCGCGCGAAGGCGGCGTCAGGCGCGGCATGACTTCATTCATGACCTTGATGTCTTGCGAAGCGATGAACATGTTCCGCTCGTTGATCTTCGTGTCGAGCCAGGCGTTGATTCGGCGCTTCAGCCAGCCGCCGAGAACGCCCATCTTGCTTTGTTTGAAAAACCCGATGTTGCGCTGATTCAGCAAAAAGACTCGAGTCTTGTTGACGTCGATCGGCGCCTCGAACATGTATTGGTGCATCGCCGTCTTAGCGGTGAAGCGAATGTAGGTCCACATGTGATTGGGGCCGTAGGTGCCCGAGCCGGCTTCCATCTTGCCGCCCTCTTTTTTGAAGAAGCGCATGATCGGATTCTTCAGCGGTGGTGCATCGAACGTCGACAAGAAGCCGTGTCCCCAAGGGTTCTCTTGATGGGGGCGCAACTCAGTCATCAGGTAGGTGTCTTCGCGCTCACCTTGGTAGCCGTGGGTCGGGTGAACGTATTCGTTGTGCGCTGGATCGAGCCCATTCTCGATTGATCGCTCGTAGTGATAATTGATGTCGAAGGTGACCAGCGTAGAGCGCCATTCATCCGTGCCGTGTTCCGGGATCGGCATGATGGGTGGGCGTTGATCTGCGGGCAGATCACCGAGAAACGCGAAGACGATGCCGTACTTCTCTTCGACGGGATAGGCGTCGACGCGAGCGCGTGGCGGCGGCTTGGTGGTCTTGCCGATCGAGGGAATGCGCGTGCAAACGCCATCGCGATTGAAGCGCCAGCCGTGATAGGGGCATTGAACCGTGCCGTCATCCTTGCATTTGCCGCCAGAGAGGCTTGCACCCCGGTGAACGCAAGTATCCGACAACACAGCCGGTTTGCCTTGTTCGTCGCGGAAGACAACGAGGTCGTGACCGAGCAGGCGGGCCTTCTGCGGTGTGTTACCGAGATCCTCGCTGCGAACGACGGGATACCAAAAATTGATGTACATGCTTCACCTCCGTGCGAACGCGGCTCTTTTACGCGACTACGGTCGAGCAAGCCTAGTACTCCAGCCCCTGTGTGTCCAACGAATGGACAAGCCGGGTGTATTACCGCAGCCCGCCATTGGCGGACGAGTCAAACGCGGCTACAACAGACTGAACGACAAGCCCTACGAACGGGTGCAACGTTGAACAATCAGCGTGAGGGGGTAGCGTGGCCGATAACACCAGTGGTTTCGAAGGGCGCGAAGAGGTATTGGGGCAGGCGGTTGCGCTTGCGATCCGCACGTTGAAAGACGCCATGCCGTATCAGCACGAGATGAACGATGCATTGGTGAAGATGCATCTGAACTCGGTGCAGTTCGCCAAGAACAAGGGTCTCTCGAAACAGTATGTCGAGCACGACGTGCAGACCATGCGACCGATGCTCGAGCGTACTCGCGAGACGATCACCCGAACAGGCGATCGCGAACTGGCGCTGACTGCGATGTTCGAGCGCACTGCCTGTCTTTATCAACTTTGTCTTGATCTGCAGGTGCTGCCGGGCGAGCGCCGCTTCACGTTCCCGTTTTCGCATGTCCTAGCCATCTCGCGACGCATTGGCCAGTTCGATCTGACCGACGCCGAAGTGCACGATATCTGGCTGAAACCGCGTTTGCACGGCTACGCGGCGGTGATGGACGTCGAGATAGACGTCTCCGATATCGACGCCGACAACAAGGTCACGGTACGGCTGAAATGACGCAGGCGCCACGTTCGCTCAGTCGACGCAGTTGGTTGGCGGGTAGTTTGATTTTGGGTGCCGGTGTAGGCGCGGAATCGAGTTCAGCCAACACGAGTGAGTCGACCGCTGTCGCGGGTTCGGGGCCAGAGACCTGGCGCTCGCATGAACACCTTCGCAATCTCGTGCGTATGCAAGGTAGCTTGCTTGAGGAGGACGTGCGATGGTGGTTTACCGGCGTCATCTTTGGTGTGCGCGGCGAGGGTGAGACCCCAAGACCTCTGGTGCGCTTTGAGGGAATGGAGGTCTATTGGTTTTCCCATCGTGGTGAGGATTTCCAGCTCGGCGGGCATACAGTCACGTTTTTCAGGGATTTCGAAACGGGCGAATTCCTGTACGAGTTCGTCAATCCGTACACGGGCAAACGCGAGGCCGTGAAACCTGCGGTGCAGGGTGGCAACCTGGGCTTTGCCTATACGCGCGACGGAATTTGGCCCGTTCGTCTGGACGGAACACCGCTCGGAGAGCCGGTGAGAAAGCCGCTGCGCGTGCAGTGGCATGAGATGGGTCCGCATATCTGGCTGCAACATCAGACGGTCTATCCACCGGGAATGCCTCCCATGCACGGTCAAAGACAGACGATTTTCGCGCAGCGCGATGCCTTGCTAGATACCCGTCAAAACTCGGTTCCAGCGAGTTTCTCTTCGGTGGTCTTCATGAATTGGCTGAAGTGGATGGACATGAAAGACCAGCCGGGTCATGTGATCTGGCACGCATCGGGCGTTAAGTTGCAGAGCATGGATCAACTGCCGCGCGCCTATCGCGAGCGTGCCGAAAAAGAGCATCCGAATCGCTTGTCGGCGAGGCCGGTGCCGCGCTAGTCGTATTTGCGTGTGTGCGCAGAGTGGTCACATTATGTTGCTTGGATGATACGAAGTTTGACGGAGCAGAGCGGTTGTAGCACTCTGCAAGCGTTGTTCTTAGAGATTCACTAAAGAAATCTCGAGTTCAGCTTTAAAACATCATGACTCGGGGGTCATAGAAAAATGAGTAAATCGCATAAGCCGGCGCAGCGGTCGGTTGCTCTCGTCATTGGTGGCATGTCCACCGTTATGGCGATGCCAGTGGTCGCTAATGAAGCGGCCGGTCTCGAAGAGATCGTCGTGACGGCGCGTAAGCGTGAGGAGAATCTGCAAGATGTCTCCATGTCCATTACGGCAATCACTTCTACTGAAATTGAGAAGATGGGCATCTCGGATGTCGAGGATATTGCCCGGCTCGATGCCTCGCTGATCTATGACAAAGGATATTCAGCGACGGACAACCGCATCTCGATTCGCGGTCTGTCGCCAACGCGCGGCCGTGTCAACGTGGCGGTGCTCGTCGATGGTATCGACACCTCGAGCGAGAGTATTCAATTCGGCGGCGGCTCGTTGCTTGCCACCAATAAGTTGCTCGATCTGCAGGCGATCGAAATCGTCAAAGGCCCGCAGTCCGCATTGTATGGTCGCAGCGCCTTCGCTGGTGCTGTGCAGTACGTCACTAAGGATCCCGCGAAGATTGCCGAGGGTGATATTCGCGCTTCGTTTGCCGAGTATGGTCGTCAAGACGTTACAGGCTCTTGGAGCGGCCCTCTGAGTGACACTTTAGGTATTCGCGTTAATGCCGTGCAGTGGAAACAGGATGGCATCTACAAGAATTCGGTGACGGGTAACGAAGTCGGTGACGGTGATGGTTGGGGCTTAGCCCTGACTGGAAAGTGGGAGCCGACCGAAAACTTTAATGCCAAGTTCCGCGTCGAATATACGGACGATGAATTTGGTCAATCTGCGACCGCGCAATTGCCGATCACATTAGTTTCGGTTCGCCCGACGACCGGCTCCGATTGTTTGACGGTCGGCACCGGTACGGTGGTTGCGGCCGTTCGTGGCAGCTGTCCGGCGGGCAGCGGTCGGTTGCTCTCGTCATTGGTGGCATGTCCACCGTTATGGCGATGCCAGTGG
>CAIVYV010000270.1 GCA_903910215.1 uncultured Pseudomonadota bacterium | reverse complement strand
AGACGCGTCAGCAAATCATTCATGCGACGATACGCCAGCTGCAACAACTCACGGTCGGAAGTGCCTGCGGCAAAACGATACGTGTCGGGAAAAAAGCGGCCCTCGGGATGTCCCTCTAAGCCGAGCTCGCGCATGACCTCGGCATCACTCAGCCCACGTAGCGTCACCTTGACTTCGGGATGAGCCTCGAGCGCACGACGAAACTCGACGAACCGGGTTCCCTCGATGATAGTCAAAGATTCAAGAATGACTTTGCCTTCATGTAACTGCGCAACGATCTGCCGCGGCGTCGCTCCGGGCGCAATGGCGTAGCGCCCTGTTTTCAGAATGAAGTTTGGATACTGCCAACGGACCCAGCGTTCAATCACTCTGGGTTGTTGAACAGCACCGGCGTCTGCCAGCTGTTGCAGGCTGCCTCGCAGGCTGTCGCCCTTGACGACACGCAGCTCGATCATCTCCGTCTGGGTACCGCCGCGATCGAGAAGAGCACCCAGCCATAGCCAACCCGCGCCCGCTACGAGCGCAAGACTCAGCAGGACAGCGACGAGGAGACGGCGCATCAGCCGCGAAAGCGACTGAAGATCAGCGTTCCGTTGGTACCGCCGAAGCCGAAGGAATTCGACATGGCAATGTCGATCGGCATCTGCCGCGAGGTATTCGGAACGTAGTCGAGATCGCACTCCGCATCGGGCTCGTGCAGATTGATCGTCGGCGGTGCGACTTGGTCACGCAATGCGAGTACCGAGAAGATTGCCTCGACGACACCCGCTGCGCCCAACAGGTGACCCGTCATCGACTTGGTCGAACTCACCGCAAGCTTGTAGGCGTGCTCACCGAAGGCCTTTTTGATGGCGACCGTCTCGGCTCGATCACCTAGATTGGTCGAAGTCGCGTGAGCGTTGAGATACTGAACGGCTGAAGCCTCAATGGTGGCATCGCGCAGCGCATTGCGCATCGCAAGCCCTGCTCCCGCACCATCTTCCGGTGGTGCAGTGATGTGATACGCGTCACCGCTCATGCCGAAGCCGATCAACTCGGCGTAAATTCTGGCGCCACGACGACGCGCGTGCTCGAACTCTTCGAGCATCAAAGCACCGCCGCCATCAGCCGCTACGAATCCATCGCGTTCACGATCCCACGGACGCGACGCGCCCTGCGGGTCGTCATTGCGCTGAGACAGCGCCTTGGCTTGCGAGAAACCGGCAATGCCCAACTTCGTCGTGGACATCTCACCGCCACCGGCGAGAATCACGTCGGCATCGCCGTACTGGATGGTCCGCATCCCGAGACCAATCGCATGGGTCGAGGTCGTACACGCCGTGACGACACCGAGATTCGGTCCTCGCAACCCGTACCGAATCGACAGATGCCCCGAGATCATGTTGATGATCGAGGACGGAATGAAAAATGGCGAGATTTTGCGCGGGCTGCCGCTCGCGAGCAGCGTGTCGTACTCGGACTCGATGGTCGAAAGACCGCCGATCCCGGCACCCGTGATGACGCCACACCGCTCTTGGTCAACTGAAGCGAAATCGATGCCGGAGTCGGTGACCGCTTGAATGCCAGCGGCGACGCCGTAGTGGATGAACTCATCCATCCGACGGGCTTCTTTTGGAGGAATATATTGACCGACGTCAAAGTCGCGAACCGCACCGCCAATACGAGTGGCGTATTGGGTGGTGTCGAAGCGGCTGATCAAGCCGATACCGCTTTCGCCACGCAAGATGGCGCTCCAAGCGGAGTCGATAGTGCTACCGACGGGAGAGACGATGCCCAGCCCCGTCACGACGACGCGACGTTTGCTCATGACTTCCCTAAAAACCGAGGGCCGGCTTGCGCCGGCCCCGGTGGTGGACCTTAGGACTCAGGCCTTGCGGCGGGCCGTCACGTAATCGATGGCCTGCTGCACCGTCGTGATCTTCTCGGCGTCTTCGTCCGGGATCTCAGTCTCGAACTCTTCTTCCAACGCCATCACGAGTTCCACGGTATCGAGCGAATCGGCGCCGAGATCGTCGACGAACGAGGCATTGGGGGTCACTTGTTCCAGCTTCACGCCCAACTGCTCGGCGACGATGGCTTTGACTTGATCTTCGACAGTGCTCATCTGTGATGTGTCCTCTAAACGACCTGTAATGGTCGCCGACCCGAAGCGGGCCAACGACGCCGGCTATTGTAGGCCAAGGGGGGTGCAAAATCACCCGACGGCGTCAAAGTGGTTGAAATATATGAAAAAAGTACCCGCTCAAGGCATGTACATGCCGCCATTCACGTGCAGCGTCTGGCCGGTCACGTAGGCGCCCGATGAAGCAACGAGGTAGAGCACCGCCATAGCGATATCCTGTGGATCGCCCAGACGCGCGAGTGGAATCCCCGCCGCGAGCGCCTGACGCTGGTCGTCCGGCAGTACCCGCGTCATATCGGTATCGATGAAACCCGGCGCCACCGCGTTCACCGTGATGCCGCGACTCGCCACCTCTCGTGCCAATGACTTCGTAAAGCCAATCACGCCCGCTTTGGCAGCGGCGTAGTTGGTCTGACCCGCGTTACCCATCGCACCGACCACGGAGGTGATGCTGACGATGCGACCGTAGCGTTGCTTCATCATATGTCGCATGCAGGCGCGACTCAGTCGAAATACAGATGTGAGGTCCGTCAACAAAACTTGATCCCACTCCTCGGGCTTCATTCGCACGAGTAAGTTATCCCGCGTCACGCCAGCATTGTTGATCAGGATATCCGGCTGCTCGCCGCGGACCTCGAGGTCTGCGAGCAGTGATTCGACGGATGCCGCATCCGCAACGTTGAGTACCGCACCACGACCCGCGGCTCCGAGTGCATCACCGATAGCGGTCGCGCCGGTTGCGGTCGTTGCCGTTCCGATCACCTTGGCGCCGGACGCAGCAAGCAACTGGGCGATGGCAGCACCGATGCCACGGCTTGCTCCCGTGACGAGCGCCACGCGCCCCTTCAAGTCCGGCGTATTCGAACTCATGTCAGCGCTCCCTTAATGGTGGCGAACTGCTCGTCAGTTTCGAGCGCCGCAATCTGCAACTCCGGACGCTTGTCGATACGACGTACGAGCCCGGCGAGTACCTTACCTGGTCCACACTCGATAAATTGCGTGACGCCGAGCCCCACCAGTGCTTCGATGGTCGAGACCCAGCGTACGGGGCTCGCAAGCTGCCGATACAGCAGATCACGAATGCCTTCAGGATCACGATACTCGCTCGCATCCACCGAACTTAAAAAACGGATCGACGGCACCGACAAGGCGCAGCTGCGCAACCGCTCACGCAGACGCTCGGCTGCCGGCTGCATCAAGCTGCTGTGACACGGCACACTGATCGGCAGCGGCAGCGCACGCTTGGCCCCACGCGCCTTGGCCACCTCGATCGCCCGGCGCAGCGCCTCGGCGTGACCGGCGATCACCACCTGCCCCGGCGCGTTGAAGTTGACCGCCTCGGCGACTTGTTCGCCCGCCGCCTCGCGACAGGCCTCGATCAAGGCGGCGTCATCGAGCCCGATGATGGCTGCCATACCGCCTTGCCCATCGGGAACGGCATCGCGCATGACTTCGCCACGGAACCGCACGAGATCGACCGCTTCCGCAAAATCCAAGACGCCCGCTGCAACCAGAGCCGAGAACTCACCCAGGCTGTGCCCTGCCACCCAAGTCGGAGCAGACCCCCCCACTGCTCGCCAGACGCGCCACGTAGCCACGCCTGCGACCAACATCAACGGTTGGGTGATTTCGGTAAGTGCGAGGCGCTCCGCGGGTCCTTGCTGCGATAGCTCCCACAGATCGAAGCCGAGCGCCTTGGATGCGGCATCGAAACTCTCACGCACCTGCGGATGATTGGCGGCAAGATCGGACATCATGCCGACCGACTGGGATCCCTGACCCGGGAACAAGAAGACGCTGCTCATGCGCAACATTATAGCGAGCGGGCCCAATCACGAGAGCGTCATGCTCGTTTGCTATGATCGGGCATCCGTTTTGCGGGAGTCTCGCGTGCACACCAGCCTGTATTCCACCACGCCTCGTCGCCCCGAGCGCGGTTTCACGCTGATCGAAATTATGGTGGTCGTTGTGATCATCGGCTTGCTCGCCGCTTTCATCGTCCCACGCGTGATGGGCCGAGTCGATGAAGCTCGCATCACGAAGGTCAAAGCCGATATTCAGGCGATCGAAACGGCGCTCTCGATGTACAAGCTAGACACCGCTCGCTACCCCACCACGACCCAAGGTCTGCAAGCGCTCGTACAGAAACCCGATGATCCCTCGCTGATGAATTGGAAGGTCGGCGGCTATATCGCGCGCGTCTCCAAGGACCCGTGGGGCAACGACTACCAATATCAATTCCCGGGCACGCGAGGACGCGAGTTCGATCTGTACTCTTTCGGACCCGATGGCGTCCCAGGCGACGTCGCCGGTGGCGGCGACGATATCGGCAATTGGAATCTCGGCAACTGAACCGAGCGCATGCCATCCGAAGTCGCTTCGGCGGCTTCACCCTGCTCGAAATGTTGGTCGTGGTCACGATCATCGGTGTATTGATCGGCGGCGCGGTTTTATCTTTGGGCCTACTGGGACGCGATGCCGGCGTCGAGAGCGAGTTGCAGCGCTTGCAGCGCCATCTGTTGTTCACGCGTGATCGCGCGGAGATCGAGCAGCGCCCTTATGGCGTCCTCGTCGAGACCGACGGCTATCGTTTTCTCGTTTTCGACTCTCGCGTCTTGCAATGGCAACAAACCGAGGACGAGACACTCAAGCGTCATACGTGGCCTGCAGGCGTGATAGCCACGCTAGATGTCGACGGTCGTCGCGTCGTGCTTGCTGCACGTGACGGCACGTTAGCGCCTCAGATCGGCATTGATGCGAGCGGCGAATTTACGGCTTTCGAATTGCGCCTCTCACGCGCGGGGATCGCCGGCACTGCTTGGCTGCGACCGAACGCAGACGGCGTATTGCAGTTGGGCACCACGCCGTGAGAACGCGCGGTTTCACTTTGGTGGAGGTGCTGGTTGCACTCGCGATTGTCGCTTTGGGTTCGGCCGCGGTGATGACGGCACTCAGCACCGGTTCGCAATCCACCTCGCGACTGCGCGAGCGCAGCTACGCCGAGTGGGTCGCGCTCAATCGTCTGACCGAGATTCGCGTCTCGCGCGAGTGGCCGCTTGCCTCAAATGAAATAGGTGAAGAAACGATGGCTGGCCAGCGCTGGCAATGGCGGCAAACCATCGAGCGTAGCGATGTCAGCGGCGTATGGCGTATTCGGGTGCAAGCGCGGCTAGCCAGTCGAACGAGCGATAACGATTGGCTGGCCAGCGTGCACGGCGCGCGGGGCGATGATCTTGCGAGCCTCGACCGTGACGATGCGATATGGGATACGGCCAGTCGGAGCGCGCCATAATGCGGTCTGACCAAGCGCGATTTCCGCTAAGAGGCTTCACCCTACTCGAACTGGTAGTCGCCCTGTTCGTCTCCGCGGTCATGTTCGCCGTGGGATACGGCGCGTTGATGCAAGCGACCCAGCAACGCGACGGTATACGGCTCGCGCAGGATGAGCTCGCCGGCTTGCAACGCGCAATGCGACTGCTCACGCTCGATATCACGCAAATGACGCCACGACCGGTTGCTGACATGCTGGGTCGTGGCGAGCTCGCTGCCATGATCGGAGCAGATGGTAGCGGTCGAGTCCTCGCGCTGACCCGCGGTGGTGAGGGTGATGGGCGAGCGAGCGGGCGCCCGGCCCTACGACGTGTCGAATACCGACTCGAACAAGGCGAATTGCGACGACTTTCCTGGCCCGTGCTCGACCCGGTGGTCGGCGTTGAGCCGCGCGTTCGAGTCTTGCTACGTGACGTGCGCGAGCTGGAGTTTCGCTTTCTCGATAACGAGGGACAGTGGGGCAGCGTTTGGCCAAAGCCCGGCATGAGCACCACGCCCGGCGCGTCACGACAGCGACCTCGTGCAGTCGAGATGCGTATTGAGACCGAGCGCGATGGGGTTCTTCGTCGCGTGTGGGAGGTCCCTGGATGAGGAGATACGTGCGAAGCGACGGGATCGCACTCTTGACGGCGCTTATCGTACTCGCGATCACGGCCGCTCTCGCGTATGCGCTCACTGCCGAGACAGGCCTCGCGATTCGACGAACGGCGGGCAGCGCCTCGCAGGATCAAGCGCGAGAGATCAGCGCCGCAACAGAGGCCTTGGCCGCCTCGTTACTGCGCGAGGCGCTCGAAGATCCGAATGCTTCACTGCACGGCGCGCAGCGCTGGGCGCGGCCGTATGGCCCGGTCGAAATAATCCCCGGCTACGTCATGCAGGCTCGGCTGGTCGATCTGCAGGGGCGATTCAATCTGAATGCACTGGTGAACCTCGATGGGCGGCCGAACGAACTCGCGCGCCGCACACTTGAGCGCTTGCTGCGGAACTTGGACTTGGAGCCGCAATGGTCACCCAAAATCATCGACTGGCTCGATGCAGATGACCAGCCGCTCGATGGCGGCGCTGAGACCAGCCACTACAGCGCACTCACCCCCGCCTACAGACCCGCCAATCGCAGCATCACCTCGACGAGTGAATTGCTTGCGATCGACGGTTTCGATCTCGATCGCTACCGTAAACTTGAGCCGCATGTTTCTGCTTTACCACGTGATGCAGGCTTGAATCTTTGCAATGCGACTGGTCCACTACTCGACGCATTGAGTGGCGAACGGCAGTGGAGCGACGCGGAGGAGTCCTTGCAGCGCAATCGCCAGGCAGGCTGCTTCCCGCGCATTGAGGTCTTGCGCAACAGTCTCGGTGATCCAACCGAGTTCGACGCCTTGCGTAGCGCACTCGGCATCGGTGAGCGCAGCCGTTACTTTGGGCTCTTCGGCTACGTATCTAGCGGTCGTTCGGGCTACACTTCCTACAGTTTGCTGCGTCACGAGGGGCCGGGTACCGGTCAGATTCGGGTCCTGCTCCGACACACTGCGCCATGAACCAACCACTGTTGCTGCACATCCCGACCGGCGCGAGCTTGGAGACGACGATCGCGTCGTTCAAGTTGTCGCTATCGCCTCTCGCAGCGGACGATGCCCACTCGGCGCCCGTTTTGGTTGTTCTGGTTCCCGCGGCGCTGGTGCCGCGACTCAGTGCAACGCTACCTAACGTCCCGTCGCACAAATTACGGCACGCCGCCGCCTACGCGATCGAAGATCGGCTCGTTGGCGACATTGAGTTGCAACATTTGACCGTCGTCGACTCGCGAGTAGCATCGACCGGACAAGTCGAGCTGGAAATCGCCTCGATAGAGCGACAGTGGCTGAACAAGCTGCTGTCGGAGCTCGACACGGCAGGTTTGAAGCCGATCGCCGTTTACGCCGATGCGGATTGCATCGCATCAAAGCCCGGCGATGTGCTGCTATGGATCGATGGCGAGGACTCGCATTGGATCACCCCGGCGGGCTTGCGACGAACCTGGCCGGTCGATGCGCTACAAGAGGCGCTCGATTGGTCGCTCGGGACCACACCCGCCGGCACCTTAGGACTACGCGTGCACGCGAGCGCGGCGAATCTGCAGCGCCACCGCCCAGCGATCGATGCACTACGTACGCGACTCGTGAGCATTCAGTTGCACGAGCTGGAGCGTCCACTCGACTGGTTGGGGCGAGAGCTCGAGGCAGCGCGACCGCACAATCTGCTGCACAACGAGTTTGCGCTGCAGCAAACGCACTCCGAACGCTGGCAGCGATGGCGCTGGCCGCTGCGCATTGCGGCCGCCATCGTCGTAGTTTTTCTGGCGCAAATCGTGCTTGATCTGACCATGGCCGCGTCGCGCGCGCGCACGCTTGAAGAGCGTATCGCCATCCAAGCGAGCGCCTTGCTCCCTCCGGCTAGCGCAAGCACGAACGTTGTGCCACTGCTCGAGCGTCAACTGGTGACTGTGACTAGCAGATCGGCGCCCTCACCCACACTCGAGACTTTGAATTCATTGATCAACGCCTCTGGCGCAAATCCAATGAAACTCGATGTGATGGATCTGCAGCCCGGACGAGCGACGCTGCAGTTCGGCAGCGCGACGCCGGAGGAAGTCGCGGCTTGGCGCAGGGCTTGGTCAGCGGAGGGGTGGCAAGTCTCCGAACGTAATGATCCACAAGGCGCTCTTGTGATCGAGTTGGTCCGTCCATGACGTTAGCTGCGATCGTGAGCCAATGGTTCGACGGACTACAGCCGCGGGAGCAGCGGATCCTTCGCATCGGTCTGCCCGTGATTGGCGCGCTCCTGCTGCTCGGCGCGGTCGGCTGGTTACTCGACGCGCGCGATGCTGCGATGCAACGCTGGCAACGAGCCGCCGCCTTGGAGCCACATATCGCACAACTGATATCGTCGGGCAGCACGACCTCGACGGACCCTGCCTTGCTCGCGCCCGCAAGAACCGAAGCGGGCGTCACCGTGCTGACCGTTACCGATCTCCCCTTCGAACAGGTATTGGATCAAGTCGCCGCGTGGGAGCAATCGGGCGGACGTATTCAACAACTGCAGTTACGTCGCGCGAGTGACGGACGCGTCAGCGGCGAAATTCGTGGCAGCCTCGGCCAGCCCTGATCGCAGACCGCGGCGATCACGAGCGCCCGTTACTCTTTTCATCCTCGCCGGTTTCTTCGGCGTCATCATTTGGGCGCCGGCAGCATGGCTTCGGCCCGCTCTACCAGCGGAATTCGTCTGTAGCGACACCGCCGGTACCATCTGGCGAGGTGAGTGCCGAAACCTGCAACGCCTCAACTCGTTCGGCTCGCGATCTGAGCTCGGCCATCTGCAATGGCACATCTCGGCGTGGTCGCTAGTCGCGCTGAGTCCAAAGGTCGAGCTGCTGTGGCAGCTCGGCGGTGCGAACGCCCGTGCGGAAGTTCGTTGGAATAGGAACTCCAAGTGGCAAATCCATGACCTCTATTTCGCCTCGAACTATCGGTCGCTAAGCCCACTCGCTGACCCCGACCTGCGACGACTATGGCAGGGCCTACCCGATACCGAGGGCCTGTCGCTGACGATACCCATGGCGTCGGGTGACGCCAAAGAGATCCGAGACCTTCAAGGTGAACTTCGGTTTTTCGCTTACGGCGAGCATGTACTGACGATTGGCCCAGACGGCGGCGGCGAAGTTCGCTCAAAAGATGGTGCGCTGCGCCTTTCCGGACCACTTGAGTGGCAGCGTGACGGACGCTATCGCTTGCAGCTGAAGATCGGCTTGAGCGGAAATACCGATGCTGACTTGCGTACGGCGCTTACTTCATTCGGTGCGGTGAACCCTCGTGGCGAGTATGACCTCACCATCGAAGGATCGATTTGGACCTTGCTGCGCTGATCGAAGCCACGTCCATTCACCGCGGTGAATTCAGCTCGTGCAGCTCAACAAATCGTCCCAACGACGGAAAATAGAGCGCAGCACGTACGGGCTCTGGACCGAAACGCGTTAGAAGATTCGAATAACGCTCCAATTGAGCTCTGTGGGCTTCGCACTGCGCATCAAGGAACGCAGCCAAATTGTCATCCGTGGGAACCGCCGTCTTGTAGTCGATCACCCAACGCTGACCTGCCTCCACGAAACAACGATCGATCACGACATTGACGATACGCCCAGCGACTTTGCCGGTCAGTGCCAGTTCGATCCCGTCACGCTCATCGCGCCGAGCGAGAATCCAGCGGCCGCGTTCATCGTGCAAAGTACGTTGTACCGCCGCGCGTACCCGCTCGAGATACGTATCACAGCGTTCTCGAGGAACGCCCTCGAGCAGTAATCCTTGACGCCAACACCGCGTTACAGACTCATCGATCTCCAAGGGCAACTCGGCTTGGCGAGCGAGACGCTCGAGCTCTCGGTGAATCACGATGCCCAAGGCACGCGCATACGGATCGCCGCCTTGAGCGGTCGGTTGTTGCGGCTCGGCATCTAACTCAGTGCTCGACAGATTCAGCGTCGATACCGATAGATTTTCTGGCCACACCGGCGGTTCGAAATCGACCGGCCAGCGACGAAAACCCATCGGGGCAAGCGGCTCGCTGTCGAGCTCGGTCGGCCGTAGCGGTTCGCGCATCACGCGTTCGATGAGCTCCGCTATCGCCGGTCGTAGCACACCCAGTGGCGAGCGAGCAGGAATCGATGCCTCCCCGTCCTTTTTGAGAGTAAAACAGGCAATCGGAGCGAGATGGCGCTTCGCCCTGGTCATTGCCACGTACAACAAACGCGCTCGCTCACGATCGATGCGCCTAGAACGCAAACGACGTATCCAAGCCGCGACAGAAGGCCTACCGGCCACCGCGTCACTTGCCTCGATAGGTCCGAACAACGCTAAGGCGTGCTCACCCTCCTGCCACTCGACCAGCTCGAGCAACTCACGCGGGTCGCTCTGAACTCGACGAGACAATCCGGGCACGATCACGGCGTCGAACTCTAGGCCTTTGGAGCGGTGAATCGTCATCACCTCGATGGCGCCGGGTACGGTACTGCCGGCCGCATACAGTCCCTCAAGCATCGCGCCAAGATCCGCGGCGACCCGCCAGCCTGAACGCGTCGAGGCTTCGGACAAAGCGTCGAGATAACGACGAGCGTCGTCGATAGCCCCCTCGTCTTCGTAGCAGGCCGGTGCATGGAACTGCAACCACACCGATTCAACACGCGCTGACAGCGCCAAATCAGCGCGCATCATTATCGGTGTCAACAACATCCTCAACCGCTGCAGTCGCGAGCGCCCCTCGACAGACAGCCGAGCAAGTTGT
>CAIVYV010000269.1 GCA_903910215.1 uncultured Pseudomonadota bacterium | reverse complement strand
TTCGGCGCCGACTACGCCAACGTGCAGCCGCACTCGGGTTCGCAGGCGAATGCCGCGGTGTATCTGGCCATGCTGAAGCCGGGCGATGCCATCCTCGGCATGAGTCTCGATCACGGCGGTCACCTCACGCACGGCGCGAAGGTGAACTTCTCGGGCAAGATCTTCAACGCCTCGCAGTACGGCATTCGGCCCGATAACGGCGAGATCGACTACGACGCACTCGAGGCGCAAGCACTCGAGGTCAAGCCCAAGCTCATCATCGCCGGCTTCTCCGCCTATTCCCGTTTGCTCGACTTTCCGCGTTTTCGCGCGATCGCCGACAAGGTGGGTGCCTACCTGCACGTCGATATGGCGCACGTGGCGGGTCTCGTCGCAGCCGGTGAGTACCCGAACCCCATTCCTTACGCCGATGTCGTGACCACCACGACCCACAAGACGCTGCGCGGTCCGCGCGGCGGCTTGATCCTTGCGCGCAAGAACGATGAGCTCACCAAAAAATTCAACTCGCTGGTCTTCCCGGGCACGCAGGGTGGTCCGTTGATGCATGTGATCGCCGCGAAGGCGGTCGCCTTCCTCGAAGCGCTGCAGCCGGAGTTCAAAGATTATCAGCGCCAGGTCGTCGTCAATGCGCGCGCCATGTGTGCGCAGCTGCAGCAGCGCGGTTATCGCATCGTCTCGGGCGGTACCGATAACCACCTGTTCCTGATCGATCTGTCGGACAAGAACATCACCGGCAAGGATGCCGACGCCGCACTCGGTGCTGCGCACATCACAGTGAACAAGAACGCGGTGCCGAACGATCCGCGTCCGCCCATGGTGACGAGCGGTATCCGCATCGGCACGCCTGCGGCGACGACGCGCGGCTTCAAGGAAGCCGAAGTGCGCGAAGTAGCTGATCTCATCGCCGATGTGCTCGATGCCGAAGGCGCTGCCGCCGCTATCGAGCAGGTGCGCGCGAAGGTGACAGCGCTCTGCCGGCGATTCCCGGTGTATCAAGCCTGATCTGAGTTATGTATTGCCCTTTTTGCGGCCACGAAGAGACCAAGGTCAACGACTCGCGTCTCGCCGCTGAAGGGCGACAGATCCGCCGTCGCCGCGAGTGCCTCGCTTGTGGTGAGCGTTTCACGACCTTCGAGACCGCCGAGCTCGTCATGCCGCTCGTGGTCAAAAGTCATGGCAGTCGCGAGCCCTTCGACGAGCAGAAGCTGCGCTCGGGTCTCATCAAAGCGTTGCAGAAGCGACCGGTCGAGCAAGACCGCATCGAGGCCGCGATTTCGCGAATCACGCATCGACTGCGCAGTCTCGGTGAGCGCGAAGTTCCCTCGCGGCAGGTCGGCGAGTTCGTGATGAACGAGTTGCGCCATCTCGATGAAGTCGCCTACGTTCGATTTGCCTCGGTCTATCGCAGCTTTCAGGATGTCGATGCCTTCCGCGACGAAGTCGACAAGTTGAAAGTGCGTCGTCGTCGTGAGCCGCTTGAGGGGCAGTTGTCACTGCTGTCGGCGGAGGATGCGGCCGCCAAGGACGCGGCTGCTAAGGACGCGGCTGCTAAGGAC
>CAIVYV010000268.1 GCA_903910215.1 uncultured Pseudomonadota bacterium | reverse complement strand
TGATCAATGTCGGGACAGTGAAACGTCCTTGATTAGTGAGATCGGCGATGTTCAGCCGATCACCGATCTTGCCCGTGAAGCCGAGCAGCACGTCCGGAACCGAAGCAGTCTCGAGTTCGAACTTGCCCGCCTTGAAACTCAGAGTCGAGTTCTCGCCCATGATCCACGAGCCATCGAGCGTGAGGATGTCTTGATACGACGCTTCACCCACACTCTGAGAATCGGGGTCGAACGCACCGATGCCAAGGCCTCGGCCCTCGCGATCCGAGGTACGCAGACTCAAGTTGAACAACAAATCGTCGGTTGGCGCCCAGGTGAGCTTGCCGAAGTATTCGTCGCGCACGCTCTTGTAATCTTTGACCTCGCCATAGGCCGTCACCGGGTTGTCTTTGTTGACTTCCGGTCGATAGTAGGACGCGTAGAAGAACAACGAGTCTTCGATGATCGGGCCGCCGAAGCCGGCGCTCATCCAGGTCTGCTCGAGCTGATAGCTCGTCGTACCGCGAATCTTGGCGACCATGCTCTTCGGCTGGGTTTTGTACTCGACCGAGCCCTTGAACTCGTTCGTGCCCGACTTGGAGGTGGTGTTGATGGAGAAGCCGCCGGCGCGATTGAAGCCGATCGCCTTGGCGCCACCACGCTCCATGGAGACGTTAGCGACATCGTGCGTCGAGGGGTCCGAGGCCAGGTTGCCGAACAACGGCAACGAGACGTCAACGCCGTCGAATCCATACTTGTTATCGACGCCTGAGCCACCAGCTGAGGGACCGAGCGTTTTGTTTTCGGAGTACTGCACGCCAGGAATCAGCTTGAGCAGATCGCGATACTCCTGACCGATCGGGAGGCGCTCGATGTTGTCCGAACCCAGCGAGTTCGAGATCGACGCGTTACCTTCGCGCGACAAACCACTGGCAACGATGCGCACCGTTTCGAGCGCCGCATCGCCGCGGGAAGCGCCGACCGACACATCCGCCGTTGTGGTTTGATCGAGCAGAACCTCGACGTCGACCTTCTGCAGTACGCCGCTCGCATTGGCAAACGTGAGCGTGTAACGACCCGGCAGCAGCAACGGCAGGCTATAGCTGCCATCTTCGCGCACAGTGGCAGAACGCGGCTTGGGCATCACATCGGAGGTGGCCGTGACGGTGATGCCCGAGACACTGGTGCCGGCCACTTCAGCACTGACCTTGCCCCGAATACCACCGACCTGCTGGGCGATGATCGGCGAACTCAACACGGATCCCGCGATGATCGCGGAGACGACTAGCCTGATACCCTTCATATTCCCTCCCTAGGGGTCTTGTTGTATCGGGGGCAAACGATGTTCCGGATTCAAATACTTTCCGGCGCGGCGCGCAACCCTTGGGTGTTGTATGTAGACCACCAGCACTCGTGGACATGCGTCACGCGACAGCACTCTCCAACATCCTGATCGTACCGCGGACAGCATCGAGCTCGACCTCGACACCCACGGGCAAAGTGAACTGCCGGGTGATGTGACCAAACATCGCGCCCGAGTAGGCCGGGATGCCAAGCGGCTCGATGTGGTCACGCAAGACATCCGGGATCGTCAGCGAGCCATACCCCTCGCCGGGTCCGCAATCAGTGCAGTTGCCCCAAACAAATCCGGCCAGTTTGTCGAGCACACCGGCGAGCTTCAATTGCACCAGCATCCGATCGATACGATACGGCGCCTCATCGATATCCTCCAGGAAGAGAATGGCGCCGGTGAAATCGGGAACGTAAGAAGAGCCAAGCAGCGCCGTGAGGACCGTGAGGTTACCGCCGAGCAGACGACCACGCGCAACACCCGCGCGCAGCGTACGCGTGCGATTTTTGACCGGCGCGAGCAATTCACCGACCTCACGCGGATTTTCGAAAGTAGCCGTCTCGCTCTGCCACAACACTCGTTGCAGCCATTCGACGTTAGTCTTGTTCCACTCACTTGCCCCATTCGGACCATGAAAGGTGACGAGCCCGGTCTTGGCGTGCAACGCGAGCAACAAGGCGGTGATGTCGCTGTAGCCGATGAGTGCCTTGGGGTTCTTCGCGATCGCATCGAAGTCGAGCAGCGGCAACAGGCGCGCGGAACCCCAACCACCGCGGATACAATGGATGGCCTTTACCTCGGGATCGCGAAACATCGCATTGAGATCGGCAGCACGATCCTCGTCACGCCCAGCGAGATAGCCGTAACGATCGAACACGTGCTTCCCGAGTTTCCCTTTCAAACCAAGGGCGGCCAGCGATTCGAGCAACACATCGACATCGTTCGGATCCCAATTCGCACTGGCCGGAATCATCAAGCCAATCGTGTCACCGGCCTGAATGCGCGACGGTTTGACGATGCGCCGACGGCGTTCGGCACCGGCGGGCCACGGGCTGCCGAGACTCGACTGCGCCAAGAGCGCACCGAACGTGGCGGCCGTTGCGGCCGCAATCCACTCACGCCGATTGGTCATGATGACTCCCCCTCTGGATCGAAGGGTCGAGTATACGTGTCGCTTGCGCAACGCGGCAGGAAGGGATATCACTCGACTCATGAAGATCACTCCTTCCGCCCTGCTCTCGATGAGCGTCGTACTGCTCACCCTCGCCGCCGTTGCCACGCCCGCTCGAGCGGCTGAACAAGACGAGTCGCTTAAACGCGCGATCGCGGTGCTGGAATCGACCATCCTCGTCGATGGTCATAACGATTTGCCTATGGCGATCCGGCAATTTGCCAAAGCGCCCGGCGATGTGGCGGTTTATGACTTACGGCAACCCACCGAAGGCGACACCGATATCGCCAGGCTACGCGAGGGCAGACTCGGCGCCCAATTCTGGTCGGTCTACATTCCGGGCGAGGGTCGTGGTCCCTTCGCGCGCCCCCAACTCGAGCAGATCGAACTCGCCCGCCGCATCATCGAGCGCTATCCGGACACCTTCCAATTTGCGACCAGCGTAGCCGATGTCAGCGAGGCCAAACGCGCGGGGCGAATTGCCTCGATGTTGGGCATGGAAGGTGGCTACGGTATCGAGAATTCTTTGGGCGCGCTGCGCGCTTACTACGATCTTGGCGTCCGATACATGGCGCTGACACACAACGCGCATACGGACTGGGCCGATGCCGCTGCGCAGCTTCCGCCACGACACAACGGTCTAACACCCTTCGGTGAAGAAGTCGTTCGTGAAATGAATCGCCTCGGCATGCTGATCGATTTGTCGCACGCCTCTCCCGCCACCATGGTCGCAACACTGCGCATCAGCGAAGCACCCGTGATTTTTTCGCACTCCTCAGCGCGTGGCGTTTGCGACGTGCCGCGTAACGTACCCGATGACATCTTGCGTGAATTACCCAGCAATGGCGGCGTCGTGATGATCACCTTCGTCGCCGGCTTCGTGAATTGCGAAGTGGGACGCATCGTGCAACCGGCTATGGCTGAACTCGCCTTGCGCGCTCGCGCCGCTGCGAGCACCGAGGAGCGCGAACGGATCATGCGTGAAGGTATGGCCGCCATCAAAACCCCCGTCACGACCATCGGCATGGTGGCCGATCACATTGAGCATGTGCGTCGTGTGGCAGGCATCGATCATGTCGGCATAGGCGGCGACTTCGACGGCAACCCGAATTGGCCAGAGGGTCTCGATGATGTGTCGACCTACCCACGCCTCTTCGCAGAACTCATCCGCCGCGGGTGGACTGATACAGAGCTGCGCAAGCTCGCCGGTGAAAACGTGCTGCGAGCCTGGGAACAAACCGAGAAGGTCGCCGCTCGGCTACGCGCCGCGCGCGAGCCGTCAACCAAGCTCTTCGAGAGCGCTCCGAGTTCAGCTCGTTAGATCGAGCAGCGTTCGTACCGGCGTGTCGTGCGGCGCCTCGAGCCAGCGCGTCGAGTATGCACCCGCGTCGACCGACGGTAAGCTCGCGGAAATCAGCCCCACGGCTTTGTTCAACACCGTCTCGGTCGTCATCGGCTGATCCGGATCACCGTCGACGCGATCGACCATCGTGACGAATGAAGCACCGTCGGCATCGACCTGAAGTCGCGCAGCACGACGTGAAAATTCGTGCGTTTCGATGACGCTCATATCGCGCTCGATGCGACACGCGAGCGGATCCTGCAAAGCATCGCGCGAATAGGCAGCCGGTGTGATGTCGTAGCCTGCCAAAACTCGCGACACTGCGTAACTCAAACTGAATTGAGCTTGGATCATCGTTTGCGGCGCTCGATTACCGCAATACTGCAAGGCTTCGGGGTAGACCGTTAGAACCACTCGCTCGATACGCTCGGCGTGTCGATACTGGTTCCGCCACTGCTGCGCAGCGGCGATTCCGTAATGCGCGTGGCGAACTGCGGCATAGGGCTTTAGATAGCCCTGGGCCAGCAAGGCAGCATCGACACTTGGCCATTGCCACGACTCTTTCAATCGAGCATCACCTGCCAATTCAGCGGCTGCGATCGCGAGCGTATCGACGGCGGCATCGACCCCGGCAGCAGCAGCTTGCGCAAATAGCACAGCGTCTTCCATCGCACGCGCAACGTAGCTATTGCGCGCAGTCATGCCGGCGGCGACTGGACGATAAAGAGACGTCGAAATTTGCGATGCCGCAATTCCCACAGCGGCTACCGCACGCTCCGTCGTCATTCCCAGCAAACTGGCCGCTGCAGCCGTCGCACCGAGCACACCCCATGTGCCATCGACGTGCAATCCGCGACGGATCCGCATCGCGATACCAGCGCGTGCACCGATCTCGTAGCCGAGCAGCGTGGCGCGCAATACCTCGCCATAAGTTTTGTCGAGCACGGCTCCGAGCGCCAGTGCCAGCGGCACTACGTGCAGACCCGGTCGCCCATGCGCCAACTCGTGGCCCTCACAAAATTCGAACCAACACGCTGCCATCGCGCCGACCGAAGCCGCCGCCGACGCATTCAACGCCCGTGTACCACCCGGAAAGACGACATTACCGGGTGACGATACGACGCGCGCACATTCGAAGGACGAAACCTCCTGAGTCTGTAAGCCGGCGATCGCGCAAGCGACGGTATCGAGAGTCAACCGACGCAGGTGAATGTCGAGGGTCTGGAAAGTCGATGGGTCGAGCTGCCACCAACGCTGGATATCCTTCGACAGAGTCATGATTGCCTCTCGATCAACTCGACCCACTCACCTGCAGGTCCAACAAAAAATCCGACTCGACATCCTGAATACAGGGCATCCGGCGGTGAACAGACCGTCAACTGTAAGTGGTCGGGCAACGCCTCGAGGCGATCGACTTCGAAACTCACGAGCGAATTGCCCGGTGGCAGCTCGCCGTCCGTACGGATCCGACTGACGATACCCTCTCGAACGTAGCCGTTCATCTCGATAGCGTTAGCCGATTCAGACAAAGGCAGCAAAGTGATCGGATGCGTGCCATCGGGTGTGCCACCCCATGCTCGTTGCACCACCTGCCCAGTCGACGCTCGAATCGGGCGCGCTCGTAACTCGAAATTGTTGGCGTAGAAATCGCGCGCCTGTTCAATCGAGGGCGCTCCGAGCACCGTAATAAACAAGCGCCCACAACGACTCGTGGGCGGCACCGGGGAGACACCGCTCGC
>CAIVYV010000267.1 GCA_903910215.1 uncultured Pseudomonadota bacterium | reverse complement strand
TGGCGTCGCCCGCTTGGGTGAGGGTCTTGAGTTGCGTGCTGCCGGTATCAGCGCACCGATCGTTTTGATGGAGGGCGTGTTCTCGCGCGACGAGTTGTCGCTGGCGCTGCAGCATCACTTCGATTTGGTCGTGCATTCGTCGCATCAGATCGATTGGCTGGCGTCGGGTGCGACGATATCGCGCACTCAACCTATCGTCGTGTGGCTGAAGATCAATACGGGCATGAATCGACTGGGGTTCAGCGAGGGCGAGGCTCAAGACGCGGCCAGACGTTTGCAAAAACTCGATATGGTCAAAGAAATCCGAGTTATGACGCACTTTGCGACGGCAGACGAGTCGGCGCACCCGCTGACCGATCGTCAGCTTGCCGACTTTGCGGCGGTTTCAGCGGGTATCCCCGGTTCGCGCAGCGTTGGAAACTCCGCCGGCATCATTCGAGGTTCGAAGACGCAAGGCGACTGGGTGCGCGCCGGTATTGCGCTCTACGGTTCCTCGCCGATGAGCGAGCGTACAGCTTCTGAACTTGGTCTCGAACCGGTCATGAGCCTCGAGAGCGAGATCATCGCGCTGCGCGACCTCGCGGTCGGCGAATCGGTCGGCTACGGCGCCACTTGGGTGGCAGCAAGACAAACAAGATTGGCCGTCGTCGCGGCGGGTTACGCCGATGGTGTGCCGCGCAGTTGTCCGAGTGGAACGCCGGTGTTGGTGGCGGGTCATCGCGCGCCGCTCGTCGGTCGGGTTTCGATGGATATGATCACGGTCGACGTGACCGATGTCCCGAACGTGGCCATCGGTGATCGCGTTGTGTTGTGGGGATCGGATCTCTCGGTCGACGAGATCGCAAAACACGCGGGTACGATCGGCTACGAGTTGCTGTGTCGGGTGACGGCTCGGGTGCCGCGCATCTACGTCGATTGATTTGTCGATCGACCTTGTGCGCGCAGGTGCAGCGCGAGCACGCTGATGTTGTCACGACCGCCGGCTTGGTTGGCTTGGTCGATCAGGGTTCGACACAGACTATCGGCTGAATCCTCGCGGCGTCTCGCGCTGCGCCATGCACGCGCGATCGCGTCATCCTCCAGTTCGTGATTCAAGCCATCGCTGCACAGTAAAAAGCCGTCACCAGGCTCGCAGCGACAGGCGGCCACTTCGACGCCGCACTCCGGGTCCATGCCGATGGCGCGTGTGAGTCGGTGAGCGCCCGCGGATACTCGGGCTTCTGCCTCGGTGCACAGGCCAAGCTCCAAGCGCCATTGAGCGACGGTGTGATCGCGCGTTAATAGCACGAGTTGTTCGTCCCGCAATCGGTATAGACGCGAGTCACCGACATGCGCGTAGTGCAGCGTCATGTCGTGCAATACCGCGACAAGCAGAGTGGTGCCCATGCCGGCAAATAAATCGCAACTACGTGAGCGCTCCATGACCGCATGATTAGCGGTAGCGACGACATCGCCGAGCAAGCGTTCGCAATTCCACTGTTCGCCCTCAGAGGTCAACTTCAATTGACGAGCAGCTCGCCACTCCCTCTGCACGGTTTCGATGGCGAGTCGGCTCGCCACCTCGCCACTGGCGTGGCCGCCCATGCCGTCGGCCACGGCGAACAAGCCAAGAGGGGGGTCGCACAGCACGCTATCTTCGTTGGTGCTGCGCTTGAGACCGCGATCGCTCACGGCAGCGGCATCGAGTCGAATGGTCGTTTGCATAGACGGTTCCTCCCACCGGGCTTACGGCGTCACCGAGCGGAAACGGTCATCGACTCGCGCGTGCTAGCATCCACGCCGCATGAGTAAATTGCGTGAGATTTTCGTCTGTCGCGCCTGCGGAGCCGAGGCCACGCGCTGGCAAGGGCAATGCAGCCAGTGTCAGGAGTGGAACACGATGGAGGCGGCGCTCAAGGAGCGTCGTGCGTCGCCTGTGCGGTCCGCGGCTGCGACGGGCAAGGCAACGCTGCTAGGAAAACTCGACGGCGCCACTTCGGCAGAGCGGCGCCCAACGGGCTCTAGCGAACTTGATCGAGTCGTTGGTGGCGGTCTCGTGCCTGGCAGCGTAGTGCTGTTGGGTGGCGATCCCGGTATCGGCAAGTCGACTTTGTTATTGCAGGTCGGTGCGCGTGTCTGTGCGGATGCCAGCGTTCTCTACGCCACGGGTGAAGAGTCTGCCTCTCAGGTTGCTGCGCGTGCGGGCCGTCTCGGTCTCGATGTTGCCAATCTGCAGTTGATGTCCGAGCCCAGTCTGGATGTGATCCTCGATGCAGCGCGCGATTCGAAAGCGGCGTTATTGATCGTCGATTCGATCCAGACTGTGCATTTGCCGGAGGTGGCGGCGAGTGCAGGCGGTGTCTCGCAGCTGCGGGAGTGTGCAGCCGCTTTGGTGCGCTACGCCAAGAGCACATCGACGACGGTGCTCATCATCGGTCACGTTACGCGCGAGGGCACCATCGCGGGACCGAAAGTTCTCGAGCACCTCGTCGATACCGTGCTGTACTTCGAAAGCGATGCAGGTTCGCGTTATCGCATCGTTAGAGCCACCAAAAATCGTTTCGGCGCAGTCAACGAGTTGGCGTTCTTCGCGATGACCGAGTCGGGCCTCAAAGAAATCGCCAATCCATCGGCTATTTTTCTGGCGCGGCCTACCGAGATTGCCCCAGGCAGCCTCGTGACGGTGGCGCGCGAGGGAGGGCGCCCGTTGTTGGTGGAGATTCAGGGCCTCGTCGATCCGATGCGCTTTGGCAATCCGCGGCGGGTTGCGCAAGGTCTCGATTCCACGCGGCTCGCCATGCTGCTCGCGGTACTCAATCGGCATGGTGGGCTGTCGCTGCAGGATCACGACGTCTTCGCTAACGTAGTGGGTGGCTTGTCGTTGCACGAAACGGCAAGCGATCTACCAGTTCTGCTCACCCTGGCTTCGAGCCTACGCGACAAACCACTCCCGGCGACGCTCGTCGCATTTGGTGAGGTGGGTTTGACGGGTGAAGTTCGCCCTGTCGCTTACGGCGAGGAGCGCTTGCGCGAGGCGGCCAAACAGGGCTTTCGTGTTGCGATCGTGGCTGCAGACAACGCGCCCCGCAAGCCCATTGAGGGGCTGCAGGTCAAAAGTGTCTCGAGATTATCCGAGGCTCTCGCGATCGCTTTCGGCGCTTGATTCACTTGTGACGCGGACCTTCACGGTGCGCACCGTGTTGTCGGCCACCTGCAAGACTTCCATCTCGAGATTGTCGATGCGCAGCGAAGTGCCCGAGCTTGGTATCGTTTCAAGACGCTCGATCAAAAGACCGTTCAAGGTTTTGGGTCCGTCGGTGGGTAGCTGCCAGCCAAGCGTGCGGTTGAGCGTACGGATCGTCGTGCCGCCGTTAATGATGTAGGCGCCGGATCGATCGCGGTGGATGTCGCGATGTGAAAGTGTGGCCGCATTCTGTGTGAACTCGCCAACGATCTCTTCCAGAATATCTTCGAGTGTGACGAGGCCCATGACCTCACCATACTCGTCGACGACGAATGCCAAGCGACGTCGATCACGTTGGAAATTCTGTAGCTGCGTGGTCAGTGGCGTGCCCTCGGGCACGTAATAGGGCTCTCTCTGTACCGCTACTTCGCCGAGTCGTTCGTGATCGAGTGAGCCTCGCGCGAGTTCCTGCGCGACGCGCTTCATGTGCAACAAACCCACCATGTTGCCCATGTCACCGCGATAGACGGGCAGTCGGGTGTGCGGTGTCTGACGTAGCTGATCGAGGATGCGCTCCCAATCGTCATCGAGATCGATGCCGGAGATATCCTGGCGCGGGATCATGATGTCGTTCACCGTGATTCGCTCGAGATCGAGGATGCCGATCAGCATTTGCTGGTGGCTGCGCGGAATCATCAGGCCCGCTTCGGCGACGACGGTGCGTAGTTCTTCGCGCGACAGAGTGTTCTGCTGAGTTTGTCGATCGACGTTCAGACCCACGAGCCGCAGCGCGCCGTTGGTGATCCAATTGATCGCATAGACGGCCGGTCGCAACATCCACTGCAGACCGACGTAGACGAAGGAGGAGGTCGTCGCGAGCCGGCGGGGATGTATCGCCGCATAGGTCTTGGGGCCGACCTCACAGAAAATCAGCATCACCAGTGTGAGAACGCCTGCGCCGACGGCGACCCATTCTTCACCGTAGGTGTGTAGCACGATGATGGCGACGAGCGTCGCCGCGAGATTATTGGCGAGGTTGTTGCCAAGCAGAATCAAACCGATCAGTCGATCGGGGCGCTGCAGGAGCTTCTCGGCAAGCATGGCGCCCCGATGGCCTTGGTTGGCCATGGTTCGCAGCTGATAACGGTTGAAACTCATCAGCGCTGTTTCGGTGCCCGAGAAAAACGCGGACAAGGCGAGACAAAGCGCGAGGAGGCCTATCAAGACGGGGAGGGCCGGATCACTCACGGCTATAATCATGCGATGTTCGAAAACCTGAGTCAAAAACTCGCCAAGACCGTCCAAAACCTGCGCGGCAAGGGCCGTATCAGCGAGGACAACATCGCCGAGACCCTGCGCGAGGTGCGCATGGCGTTGCTGGAGGCCGACGTGGCCCTCCCGGTCATCAAGACCTTCCTCGACACCGTCAAGGAAAAAGCCCAGGGCCAAGAGGTGGCCACCAGCCTTACCCCGGGCCAGGTTTTCGTCTCCATCATCCATCACGAGCTCGTCGAGCTCATGGGGGGCGCTAGGGCCGGTTTCGAGTTACGGGCCCAGCCACCCTATGTGGTGCTGCTCGCGGGTTTACAGGGCGCCGGTAAAACGACCACTGCGGCCAAGCTTGCACGCTGGCTCATCGAGTCGCGCAAGAAACGGGTTTTACTGGTCAGCACCGACGTACGCCGTCCGGCGGCGATCACCCAGTTGCAGCGCTTGGCCGAGCAGGTGGGTGCCTCGTTCCATGCCTGCGACCCCAGTGACGATCCGGTGCATATCGCGCGTGCGGCGCTCGAGGCTGCCAAGCAGGGGGTGTTCGATGTCCTCATCGTCGATACCGCTGGCCGCTTGCACATCGACTCGGAGTTGATGGCCGAGGCGCGAGCGATCGATGCTGCCGTGGGGTCTCACGAGCGGCTGTTCGTCGTTGATGCGATGGCCGGACAGGACGCTCTGAATTCGGCTAAGGCCTTCAGTTCTGCACTCGAATTGACCGGGGTCATCCTCACCAAGATCGACGGCGATGCCCGTGGCGGTGCTGCGTTGTCGGTACGACATGTCACCGGTAAGCCGATCCTCTTTTTGGGTGTCGGTGAAAAAACCGATGCGTTGCAGCCGTTCGACCCCGAACGTATGGCTGGGCGCATTCTTGGCATGGGCGATGTCGTCGCGCTCGTTGAACAGGTGCAGGGCAAGGTCGATGCGGCCGAGGCTGAGCGCCTCGCCAAGAAAGTCATGGGCGGTGGCCGCTTTGACTTCTACGACCTGAAAGGCCAACTCGAACAGGTTCAGAGTTTGGGTGGTCTCGAGTCGCTGATGGATAAGCTCCCGGGCAATCTCGCCAAAGGAGCGATGCCCGCGGGTGAGGGTGACGCCCAAATCCGCCGTCAGATCGCCATCATCAACTCCATGACCCATCGCGAGCGTCGCAAACCGGACATCATCGATGGGTCGCGCCGCCGGCGGATCGCTACGGGTTCGGGTACCCAAGTGCAGGATGTGAACCGCTTGCTGAAGCAGTTCACCGAGATGCAGCGGATGATGAAGAGCATGAAGGGCGGCAAGTTTCGCCGCATGCTCGGTGCTCTCAAGGGGGGCGGCCTTCCACCGGGCTTTCCAAAGCCTTAAGACCGCTTCCATCAAGTCCCTGATTTCTGTAGACTCCGCGCTCTTTTTCAGCCCCCCGGGGCTACGACCGAGAGCGTAACGACCTATGGTGACGATTCGTCTGACGCGGCGTGGTGCGAAGAATTCGCCCTTTTATCACGTCGTTGTGACCGATAGCCGCAAGCGACAGGGCGGCGCGAGCCTTGAAAACGTGGGCTTTTTCAATCCTGTGGCGCGCAAGAGCGAGCCGAAGCTGAAGCTCGATCTCGCCCGTATCGAATACTGGGTGAGCCAGGGTGCCAAGCAGTCCGACCGCGTGAAATCGCTGGTCAGCGATTATCGCAAGGTCGCTCAGGCCGCGGCCTGAACAGCGACTGGGTTGAGTTGGGGCGACTCGGTCGCCCCAAAGGCTTGAAGGGGTGGTTGCACCTGCAGTCCTGGACGGACCCCCCTGAGGCCATACTGGACTATCCCACCTGGCATTTGCGCAGCGCCTCCGGGCAGCGGCAAAAGGCTTTGGTGGCAGAGGCAGACGGCAGCCCAAAAGGCTTGTTGGTGCGTCTGGAGGGGGTCTCCCAACGAGAGACAGCCGAACCTTGGGTTGGCTGCATCATTGAGGTTCCCCGGACGGAGTTGCCCCCCTTGGAACCTGGGGAGCATTACCGGCACGACCTGATTGGTTACCAGGTGCGCAACCTGGAGGGTGTCGAGTTCGGCACCGTCGAGGGGTTCGAGGACCTGCCGGCGAATGCCGTCATGGTGGTCAAAGGCGAGCGTGAGCGATGGCTTCCGGTTAGTCGGGAGCACCTTCGCGAAATCGACGATGCCGCCAAGACCATCCTGGTGGATTGGCCGGCCGATTTATGAAAATCGTCGTCGTGACGTTGTTTCCCGAACTCGTTCGGGGGGCACTGGAACACGGCGTCCTGGGTCGCGCGATGTCGCGCGGTCTGGTGCAGATCGAGTGTGTGGACCCGCGGCAGTACGCCACGGATGTGCACAAGACCGTGGACGATCGCCCTTACGGCGGCGGGCCGGGCATGGTCGGAACACCGGCGCCTTGGGCGGCGGCCATCGATCTGGCGAGTAGCCTCGCGGCTGCGGGTACCCCTCGGGTGCACCTGTCGGCCCAGGGCGAGAGGTTCGAGCAGGCGATGGCGCGAGATTTCGCAGCCTTGCCCGCCTTGGTGCTGGTGGCGAGCCGCTATGAGGGCTTGGATCAGCGGGTGATCGACGCGCGCATCGATCGCGAAGTGTCGCTCGGAGACTATGTGCTCTCCGGTGGCGAGTTCGCGGCGCTCACGGTCATCGATGCCGTGGTGCGATTGCTCCCCGGAGTTCTCGGTGACGAGCGCTCTAGTGAGCAGGAATCGCACTCCGCTGGAAGGCTCGATTGGCCGCACTACACGCGCCCGGTCGAGTGGGAAGGACGATCGGTGCCGCAGGTGCTGCAGGGTGGAAACCATGCCGCAATTGCGCGCTGGAGAATGAAGCAGGCCGTGGGTCGCACCTGGTTGCGGCGCCCCGATCTGCTAAAGGCCGATAATGGCCGAGGTCGAGCGCTCACCGAAGAGGAGAGCGCCCTGTTGAACGAGTATCTCGCCGAGCGAGAGGTGGATGAAAATGGCTAATGTCATCGCGGAAATGGAACAACGTCGCATCACCCGTCAGCTGCCGGATTTCAAGCCGGGCGACACGGTCGTGGTGAACGTGAAGGTGGTCGAAGGCGACCGTGAGCGCGTGCAGGCTTACGAGGGCGTCGTGATCGCCAAGAGCAATCGCGGTTTCAACTCGTCTTTCACGGTGCGCAAAATGTCGCACGGTGAGGGCGTCGAGCGTACTTTCCAGTCGCACAGCCCGAGCATCGCTGATGTGTCGGTGAAGCGTCGCGGTAATGTCCGTCGCGCCAAGCTCTACTACCTGCGCGGCTTGTCGGGCAAGGCTGCCCGCATCGAAGAAAAAGTCTGATCTTCCGGGCGCGTGGCGTACAAGCCGCGCGCGTTGCTAGACTAGCTCACGCCACCCCGATCCCTCGGGGTGGCGTTTGTTTTTGACGGTAGAGGTTCGCTTCCATGCGCAAGTTTTTCCGCTTCGTCGTTTCTCTGTTCGAGGGTCTGCGCAAGACGCTGCATCTGTTGCTGCTGCTTGCGATCTTCGGTTTCGTGGTGGGCGCGCTACAGGGCAGCATCCCGAAAATGCCCGACGAAGCGGCACTCGTGATTCGCCCCGAGGGCGAGATCGTTGAGCAACAAAGCGGAGATCCGCTTGAACTCGCGTTGGCGGAAGCGCGCGGTCTTGGACGTAACGAGACCACCTTACGCGATCTCACCGAGGCGATCGAAGCAGCCAAGGACGACAAGCGCATCAAGACGCTGGTGCTTGAGTTCGATGCCATGGGCGGTGCGGGTCAACCGACTCTCGATGAGTTTGCGCGCGCGGTGAAATCGTTCCGCGAGTCCGGCAAGAAGGTGATCGCGTACGGCACGGGCTATGGCCGCGACTCCTACTACGTCGCTGCACATGCGGATGAGATCTATCTTGATCCGATGGGGCTCGTGGTTCTCGAGGGCTACGAGCGCTATCGGAACTATTACAAATCCGCGCTCGACAAG
This sequence comes from uncultured Pseudomonadota bacterium, assembly GCA_903910215.1. Classification (GTDB taxonomy): domain Bacteria; phylum Pseudomonadota; class Gammaproteobacteria; order Steroidobacterales; family Steroidobacteraceae; genus UBA964. The sequence continues at coordinate 2,000 of CAIVYV010000267.1, read as the reverse complement.
CTCGGCATCGACGTCAATGTTTTCCGTGTCGGCACTTTCAAGAGCGCGGTCGAACCTTGGATTCGCGACGATATGTCGGCCGAGGATCGTATCTCGAGTCAGGCCTTCGTCGATTCGCTGTGGGGCACCTACATCGATGTCGTCGCGGCCGCGCGCGGGATGGAGCCGGCGGCGCTGCGCCAGTACGTCGACACGCTTTCACCGACGGTTAAGGCGGCCAAGGGTGATACCGCCAAGGTCGCACTTGACGCAAAACTCGTGACGGCGCTGAAGACGCCGCTCGAAGTTGAAAAGCGCGTGATGGAGCTCGCTGCGAAGGACGACGAGAAAGAGACTTATCGCAGCGTGGGACTCGACGACTACCTGCGCATCGTGCGCGCCGAGGACAAGATCTCGCGTCATCCAGACGCGCGCGTTGCCGTGCTCGTCGGTTCCGGCGAGATCGTCGATGGGTCTGGCGGCGGCGGTGTGATCGCCGGCGATGACATGTCGGCGTTGATCCGCAAGGCGCGACTCGACCAAGACATCAAGGCGCTTGTGCTGCGTATCGATAGCCCGGGCGGCAGTGTGCTGGCTTCGGAAAAGATCTATCGCGAAGTGCTGGCTTTCAAGGAAACCGGCCGACCGGTCGTCGTCTCGATGGGTGACCTCGCTGCCTCAGGCGGCTATTACATCGCTGCGCCGGCGGATGAGATCTGGGCGAGCCCTGCGACGATCACGGGATCCATCGGTATCTTCGGGCTCTTCCCGACGGCGCCGCGGGCGCTCGACAAGATCGGGGTGAATACCGACGGGGTCGGCACGACTCCGCTCTCGGGTGAACTGCGAATAGACCGATCTGTGGGTCCGGCCGCTGCGATGTTGCTGCAGGCTACGATCGAGCGCGGTTACGAAGATTTTCTTGCGCGCGTGTCCAAGGGCCGCAACAAATCGCGCGATGACGTCGATGCGATAGCGCAGGGGCGTGTGTGGTCGGGTCGTGACGCGAAAGATCGCGGTCTCGTCGATCAGTTGGGTTCGCTCGATCAAGCGATTGCGGCGGCGGCCAAACGCGCGGGGCTCGAAGAGGGCAAGTACGAGCGCGACTATCTCGAGTCCGACAAGAGCTGGGCGCAGGAGCTAGTGGCTTCCGTGGAAACATCTGCAGCGTCGTTGATGCTGCGAGTCGCTGGCCCTGCCGATCTGACGTCGGCTTGGGCGTTGCAGGCGGCCAAGCGCGATTTTGGACCGGTTGAGCGCGAGGTACTGCGCTTCAATCGGCACGCCATCGCCGATCGACTCTACGCCCACTGTTTCTGTACACCATACTGATTCACTCGAATGCGCGTCACTGACGGCAAGGCGACCCGGCTATTCATCGTATTGGCCGGGTTCTTCTTGACGAACGCCTTGTTGGCCGAGTTCGTCGGCGTGAAGATCTTTTCGCTCGAGGGCACCCTCGGTATTGCACCGATCGAGTGGTCGTTGCTTGGGATCACCGGCAATCTGAATTTCACCGCGGGCGTGCTGTTGTGGCCCTTCGTGTTCGTGATGACCGATGTCATCAACGAATACTTTGGTCCACGCGGCGTACGGTTGATTTCGTGGATCGCCGTCGCCTTCATTTGCTACGCGTTTTTTGCGGCCTATGCCTCGATCGCGCTTGCGCCTGCCGGCTTCTGGGTGGATGCGAATCGCGATCTCGGGGTTCCCGATATCCAGCACGCTTACGCGCAGATTTTTGGTCAGGGACTGTGGACCATCATCGGTTCGGTGGTGGCCTTTTTGATCGGCCAGTTGATCGATGTGACCGTGTTCCACCGTATCCGACGGGCGACCGGTGAAAAGTTAATCTGGTTGCGCGCCACAGGATCGACCGCCGTTTCGCAGTTCATCGACAGTTTTGTCGTGCTCTACATCGCCTTCGTGCTCGGACCGCAGCAGTGGCCGATTCCGCAGTTTTTGGCGGTCGGCACGGTCAACTATCTCTACAAGCTCGGCGCGGCGATCGCACTGATCCC
>CAIVYV010000266.1 GCA_903910215.1 uncultured Pseudomonadota bacterium | reverse complement strand
GCATGTCGTCTTTGGTTGTGGCGGCGATCGTGACATCGGCAAGCGCCCGATGATGGGAGAGATTGCCGCGCGTCTTGCCGATCGGCTCATCGTGACCGACGACAACCCGCGCACGGAGGATCCAGCGAAGATCGTTGCTGATATCCACCGCGGCATTATCGCGAATCGTGACGTACTGACCCAGCATGATCGAGCGTCAGCGATCCGTGAGGCTCTGCGGGCAGCACGCGATGGTGATGTCGTCTTGATCGCCGGAAAAGGCCATGAGGATTACCAGATCGTAGGCAGCGAGAAGCGATCCTTCAGCGACCAGGCGATTGTCAAAGAATTCATTCGGCGAGTGGCTGCCTGATGGCGACGCTTGCTCAGTTCGCTGCAGATTGTGGCGGTGCCCTACATGGCGAAGATCGCGATTACTCGAGCGTCTGTATCGATACGCGCAAGCTGACTGTCGGCGAATTGTTCGTTGCGCTGCGCGGCCCCAATTTCGATGCCAACGCCTTCATCGCCGAGGCTCAAAAGCGGGGTGCGGCGGGTGCCGTTGCCGAAGTTATCTCGTCCGATGGTTTTCCGGTTATACAGGTCGAAGATGGTCTTACTGCGCTGCAACGGGCGGCCTGCGCTCATCGTCGTCGCTATGCGGGCATCTTGATCGGCGTTGCCGGCAGTAACGGCAAGACCACCACCAAGGAAATGCTTGCGAGCATTCTTGCGCGTCGTGCGCCGACGCTCGCCACTGCAGGCAATCTCAACAATCACATCGGTGTGCCTCTCACCTTGCTGCGTCTTGAGATGCAGCATCGTCACGCCGTTATCGAGATGGGTGCAAACCACGCTGGTGATGTCACGGAGTTGGCCGGTTTTGCGCAGCCCTCTATCGGACTCGTCACCAACGCAGGTGCCGAGCATCTGGAGGGCTTCGGTAGTCTCGAGGCTGCGGCACGAGCCGAGGGCGAGTTGTTCGCGGCGCTGCCGACCGACGGCGTAGCCGTTCTCAATGTCGATGACCCGTTCGCCGGTTTGTGGCGCGAGATGACCGTGGCTCGCATCGTCACTTTCGGGCTCGGTTCGAAAGCGGATTTTTCCGCCCGCGATATCCACACCGCGAGCAATCGACAGGGTTTCGTCACCCGTTTCGTGATGCATACGCCGCAAGGCATGGTGGATATCGAACTCGCACTCGCCGGTAAGCACAACGTCATCAACGCTCTAGGTGCTGCGGCCGCGGCTGTCACGGCAGGCGCAACACTCGAGCAGGTCGCTGCAGGTCTCGCCGCGATGCGACCGGTAGCAGGGCGGCTTCAGTGGCGCAGCACGACGATGGGGGCTTCACTGATCGACGACTCCTACAACGCGAATCCGAGTTCGATGCAGGCTGCCATCGATGTGCTCGCGAACCAGCCTGCGCGTCGCTGGCTCGTCATAGGCGATATGGGTGAGCTTGGCGATTTCGCGGTCGAAGCGCATCGAGAAGCCGGGCGTTATGCACGTACTCACGGCGTCGAGCGCTTGTTCGCCTTCGGAACGCTCGCTGCACTCGCTGCCGAGAGCTTCGGCGCAGGCTCGACGCGACATACGGACATCGAGGATTTGATCACGGCGGTTCGAACCGAGCTCACGGCTGATGTTTGCCTGCTCGTGAAGGGCTCTCGCTCCAACCGTCTCGAGCGCTTGGTACAAGCCTTGAGTGGCGCTGCTGCCACGGGGACACACTGACATGTTGCTTTGGTTGACGCAGGAATTTTCCGATACGTTGAGATTCCTCAACGTCTTTTCGTATCTGACGATGCGCGCGATTCTCGCAGCGCTCTCGGCGCTCGCCATCTCGCTCGTGATTGGTCCTTGGATGATCGAGCGTCTGTCGCGCTACCAGATTGGTCAGGTGATCCGCGAAGAGGGCCCGCAGACTCACTTCAAGAAGGCCGGTACGCCGACGATGGGCGGGCTGCTGATCCTGGTGGCGATCCTCGCGAGCACGCTGCTGTGGGCGGATCTTCGTAATCGTTTCGTGTGGGTGGTGCTCGGTGTGACGGCCTTGTTCGGTCTCGTCGGCTTTTGGGACGACTATCTGAAGCTGATCAAGAAGAACAGCAAAGGCTTGATCGCGAGATACAAGTATTTCTGGCAATCGGTCGGTGGTCTCGCTGCCGCTCTCGTGCTCTGGTACACGGCGAAATCGCCAGCGGACACCACGCTCTATCTGCCGTTCCTGAAGAATTTCGCGCTGCCGCTCGGCTTTGTCGGGTTCGTCGTACTGACCTATCTCATGATCGTCGGCATGAGTAACGCCGTGAATCTCACCGACGGTCTTGATGGCTTGGCCATCATGCCGGCCGTGATGGTTGCGGCGGCACTCGGTGTATTCGCCTATGCAAGTGGCAACGCGGTCTTCGCCAGTTATCTCGCGATCCCTGCTGTGCCACAAGCGGGTGAGCTGCTGATCGTTTGCGCTGCATTGGTTGGCGCAGGGCTCGGATTTCTTTGGTTCAACACCTATCCTGCTCAGGTCTTCATGGGCGATATCGGTGCGCTCGCACTCGGTGCTGCCCTCGGTACGATCGCAGTGATCGTACGGCAGGAGCTCGTTGTGCTCGTGATGGGCGGCATCTTCGTCCTCGAGACGGCTTCGGTCATCCTGCAAGTAGCCTCGTTCAAACTGACCGGCAAGCGCATTTTCCGAATGGCGCCGATCCATCATCACTTCGAGCTCAAGGGTTGGGCTGAGCCGAAAGTGATCGTGCGCTTCTGGATCATCACCTTCTTCCTGGTCCTCGCGGGTCTTGCGACCCTGAAGTTGCGGTGATCATGAAACAGAGCCCCGGCAACGCACTGATCGTTGGTCTCGGTAAGACGGGTGTGTCGGTCGCGCGGCATCTGGCTGCGCGTGGCTGGCAAATCGCGGTCACCGACACTCGCTTCGATCCGCCGGGTGTCGCTGAGTTGAACGAAATCGCACCGAACGCGCGTTGTGGCTTCGGTGCTTTCGATGCTGCACTGCTATCGAACGTCGATCTTGTCGTCGCATCGCCCGGTGTGTCGCCAGCTGAGCCGCTGTTGCAGTCGGCGCGCATTCGCGGCATCGAGACCGTCGGCGATATCGAACTGTTCGCGCGCGAGGTGCAAGCGCCGGTGATCGGCATCACCGGAACGAACGGTAAGAGCACGGTGACCACGCTCGTCGGCCGGATGGCAGCGCGCGCCGGTGTTGCCGTCGCAGTGGGTGGAAATCTGGGCGCACCCGCGCTTGACTTGCTCGCCTCCGGTACGCCGGAGCTATTTGTGCTGGAGCTCTCGAGCTTCCAGTTAGATACGACGTTTTCTTTGCATCTGCGCGCAGCGACGGTGCTGAATGTCACTGAAGATCATTTGGATCGCTACGGCTCGATGCAGGCCTATGCCGCCTCCAAGGCGCGGATCTTCGAGCGTTGTGAGCATGCCGTGCTGAACCTCGACGATCCCTTGGTCGCTCGCATGTTGCCGTCGGGGCCTGCTGTGAGTGGTTTTTCGATCGCATCCGTTTCGGGTGCGCGGTATCACCTCGCAACGGTGCAGGGTGCGAAGTGGTTGGCGATAGATGCCGAGCCCGTCATGGCGCTGCGCGAAATGCGACTCGGTGGCTTGCACAACGCTGCCAACGCGCTTGCTGCCTTGGCGCTCGGTGATGCCGCGGGTTTGCCGCGTGAGGCGATGCTCGCGGAGTTGCGCGAGTTTTCGGGCTTGCCGCATCGCTCGCAGTGGGTCGGCGAACACGCCGGTGTTCGATACATCAATGATTCGAAAGGCACCAACGTGGGCGCTACGCTCGCGGCGGTCTCCGGTCACGAAGGTGGGCTGATCGTGATCGCCGGCGGCGATGGCAAAGGACAGGATTTCTCGCCGCTTGCCAGCGCTTTCGCCGGTCGTGTGCGACACACTTTTTTGATTGGTCGAGACGCCGGCCGCATCGCAGAGGTGCTGCGCGGCATCTGCCCAACCGACATCGTCGCGAGTCTTGATGAGGCGGTGCGACGCGCTGCGCAAGTGGCGGTGCCCGGCGATACCGTCTTGATGTCACCGGCTTGCGCGAGCCTCGATATGTTTCGTGATTACGCCCAACGCGGCGACTTGTTCGCTGCAGCCGTGGGGAGACTGACCTGATGAGCACCATCGTATTACCGGGTCGTTCCGCAAGTCGCGGTACGGCAATCCACCTAGACACGGTCACCTTGATGCTCGTGTTCTCGATCGTGCTGCTCGGACTCGTGATGGTCAGTTCAGCGTCGATTTCGATTGCCAGTAAGGACGGCGGTGACGCGTTCTCCTATGTCGCCGCTCAGTTCACGACCATGCTGGTCGGTTGCATAGCTGCCGCGCTGGTGTTCACCGTACGTACCGAACTGCTCGACAAGTTTGCCGTGCCCTTGCTCGGGCTTGCTGCACTGGCACTCGTGTTGGTGTTGATTCCGGGTATCGGTCATTCCGTCAACGGTGCACGTCGCTGGATCCGCATCGCAGGCATCAGCATTCAAGTCTCCGAAGTCGCGCGCGTCATCGTGCTTACGTTCATCGCAAGCTACGCCGTGCGACGTGAAACCGAGTTGCGCAGCAGTCTGCTTGGCTTGGTCAAGCCGCTCGGCGTCGTTGGTATTTTCTTCATTCTGCTGCTCGGCGAGCCGGACTTCGGCGCTGCCACGGTGTTGGCTGCCACGGCGTTTGGTGTGCTGTTCATCGCGGGTGCTCGCTGGCGCGATGTGTTAGGTCTTGCGGTAGTAGGTGGCGCTTTGATTGCGCTGGTTGCGGTGTCTTCCGAATATCGTATGCGACGCCTGACCTCGTTCCGTAACCCATGGGAAGATCCATTCGATAGCGGCTTCCAGCTGACGCAAAGCCTCATTGCGATTGGGCGCGGTGGTTGGACGGGTGTGGGTCTGGGCGAGAGTGTGCAGAAGTTGTTCTATCTGCCCGAGGCGCACACGGACTTTCTCTTCGCCGTGCTAGCAGAAGAGCTTGGTCTGATCGGCATCATCGTCACGTTGCTGTTGTTCCTCGCATTGGCATGGCGCGCACTCTTCATCGCCAAGCTCGCCAGTGACGCGGGTTTGAAGTTTCCGGCGTATCTCGCTGTGGGCTTCGGCATCTGGCTTGCCATCCAAGCCTTCATCAACATGGGCGTGAACATGGGTGCGTTGCCGACCAAGGGTTTGACGCTGCCCTTCATGAGTTATGGTCGTTCGAGTCTGATCGCCACCCTGGCCTGGGTCGGTATCCTGCTTCGTGTCTATCACGAGGCGGTGCAGGCTACGCGCGGGCGCTCGGCGATTTCTTTGCGTGAAGGCGCCGAGCGCACCGCACCACGTCGCATGACAGGCGAGGTGCAGGAAGCATGACGGCACCTTGCGTCATGATCATGGCGGGCGGAACGGGCGGGCACGTCTTTCCGGCGTTATCGCTCGCCGACTGGTTGCGACAACGCGGCTTTCGCATCGTCTGGCTCGGTACGCACCGCGGTATTGAAGCACGCCTCGTGCCTGCAGCTGGCATCGACATCGAGTGGATCGATATCGGCGGATTGCGCGGCAAGAATCTCGGCACGCTACTCGCTGCGCCGTGGCGCTTGGCGCGCGCATTGTGGCAGTCCTTGCGCGCCATCTGGCGCCATCAACCCGTCGTTGTGGTGGGGCTCGGCGGTTATGTCACAGGTCCGGGTGGCGTGGCCGCGCGTCTGGCCGGTAAGCCGCTCGTGATCCACGAGCAGAACGCCGTCGCGGGTTTCACCAATCGTATGTTGGCCAAGGTTGCCACGCGTGTGCTCGAGGGATTCGAAGGCGGCTTTGCCGCCTCTGTCGGCGCCATCGCCGTCGGTAACCCGGTGCGTGACGCATTTTTCTCGCTACCGGTTCCTGCTGCGCGATTTGCAGAACGCAGCGCCGCCATTCGTGTCCTCGTGATCGGTGGCAGTCAAGGAGCGCAACGTCTGAATTCTTTGGTTCCAAGCGCTATCACCCAGTTGAAAGCCGAGTTTGACATCGTCGTGCGTCATCAAAGCGGTGAGCGAGGTTTCGATCAAACCGTGGCGGCATATCGTGACTCTATGGTGGCTGCGGATGTGACGGCCTTCATCGACGACGTAGCAGCGGCCTACGCTTGGGCTGACGTCGTGATCTGTCGTGCGGGAGCGCTGACGGTAGCCGAAGTGGCAGCCGCGGGACTTGCCGCGATTTTCATTCCACTGCCGTCGGCGGTCGATGATCACCAAACTCGCAATGCTGAATTTCTCGTGACGCGTGGCGCAGCCATTCGTCTCGCAGAGCGCGGCCTAGATGCGACTCAGTTGACCCGCGCGCTGCGAGAGCTCGTGCGTGATCGCGCCGTGCTGTTGGGTATGGCCGAGAAGGCGCGTGGCCTCGCGCGTCCAGCAGCAACGCGCGAGCTCGGCGAATACTGCCTCGCGGCAGCTGGAGTCACGGCATGAATTCGATGGAGCGCATGCGGCGCATCAACACCATCCACTTCGTCGGCATCGGCGGAAGTGGTATGGGTGGTATCGCCGAGGTGTTGTTGAACCTGGGCTATCGGGTGCAGGGTAGTGATCTGAAGAAGAGCGCGGTGACCCAGCGTCTCGAGGAACTCGGCGCGCACATCACGCAGGGCCATGCGGCCGAGAATGTCACCGGCGCGGACGTCGTCGTGGTATCGACTGCCGTCTCGCATGAGAATCCTGAAGTTGCTCGAGCCTTGCAGTTGCGCCTGCCGGTTGTGCCGCGCGCGGAGATGCTCGGTGAGTTGATGCGTTTCCGCTCGGCGATCGCCGTTGCCGGTACGCATGGCAAGACGACGACCACAAGCCTGATCGCCTCGGTGCTTGCCGAAGGCGGCGAGGATCCGACTTTCGTCATCGGAGGTCGTCTCAAGAGTGCCGGCACGAACGCGCGGCTCGGTGCGGGTCGTTATCTCGTGGCGGAAGCCGATGAGAGCGATGCTTCGTTCCTACATCTGCAACCGCTGATCTCGGTCGTTACCAACATCGATAACGACCACCTCGGCACGCACGACGGTGACTTCAATCGTCTGCGCCAGAGTTTCGTCGACTTTCTGCACAACTTGCCGTTCTACGGTCTCGCCGTACTGTGTGTCGACGATGCCGAAGTGCGCGGCATCCTACCGAAGGTCGGTCGACCGATCACCACTTACGGTTTCGAAGCCAATGCCGATATCCGCGCCGTCAACGTACAGCGCCAAGGTTTGCAGACCTCTTACGAAGTCATTCGTCCGGGTCAGGCCAAGCCGCTCTCGATCACGGTGAATCTGCCAGGTCGTCACAATGTGCTGAATTCTTTGGCGGCCGTCGCGGTAGCGAGTGAACTGGGCATCGACGATGCCGCGATCCAGCGGGCGCTCGTCAAGTTTCAAGGTGTCGATCGACGTTTGCAGTTCGTGGGTACTGTGCCTGCAGGTGACGGTGAGGCTGTCGTCATCGACGATTATGGTCATCACCCCACCGAAATCCGCGCGACGCTCGATGCGGTGCGTCAGGCCTATCCTGGCCGACGCGTGGTGCTGGCCTTTCAGCCACATCGCTACACGCGTACTCGCGATTTGCTCGATGACTTTGCCGGTGTGCTCTCGAGTGCCGATGTGCTGCTCGTCAGCGAGGTCTACGCAGCCGGCGAGTCGCCCATTCCGGGCGCGGACGGCAGAGCGATTTGTCGCGCGGTGCGTAGTCGCGGTCACATCGAGCCGGTGTTTCTGCCGCGCATCGAAGAATTGGGTGACGTGCTCGCCGAATTGCTGCGTGCCGACGATGTGGTGCTCGCGATGGGTGCGGGTACTGTGAGCGGCGTCGCGCACGATCTGCCGCAGCGCTTGGGCGGCCGTGCTGCCGGACGGGAGGAGTCCAAGTGAGCGAGCTTGAAACTCGTTTCGCGGGTCGACTGCGTCGTCACGAGCCCATGTCGCGACATACCTCCTGGCATGTCGGTGGCCCCGCAGATTGGTTCTTCGAGCCGCGCGATCGTGAGGATCTTGCGAATTTTTTGCGCGCGATTCCGGCTGATCTGCCCTTATGGTGGGTGGGTCTCGGTAGCAACTTGCTCGTGCGCGACGGCGGGCTGCGTGGTGCGGTGATCCTCACTCACGGTGCGTTCTCCAAGCTCGAGCCGCGTGCCGATGGGCTCATTTGGTGTGAG
>CAIVYV010000265.1 GCA_903910215.1 uncultured Pseudomonadota bacterium | reverse complement strand
GTGGCATCAACACCGGAATCGGGCTTTGCGTTGTTGAACTTTGCGACATCGGCTTGCGGATCTTCGTAGTCTTCGTTCCAACGAATTCCCGAACTCATCGTCAGCAACTGACGGATGGTGACATCGTCGTAGGCAGAGCCACGCAGATCTGGGATGTACTCGCTGACTTTATCTTCGAGGCTTCGTATAGACCCATCCTGTACCGCCGCACCAACCAAAGTCGATGTGAACGACTTGGCGACGGAGAAGCTGGTCCAACGCCCTTTCGAGTCGAAATCCTGTCCGTAGCGCTCTAGACGAACCTTGCCATCTTGAATGATGACGAGCCCAGCGGTTCCCTGCGCCTGAAGGTATTGATCGAGGCCCGGAATCACCAGTGGACCACCCGCCGACAATGGCATTGGAGAGGGCGATGGCGTGACAACCGCCGCCTTGGCCAGCAGCGGCAAACGATCCATCGCACGAAATGCGGCATGACGCTGGTCTTGCTCCCAGCTCAACACGTCAGCGTTGGTCGGCAACGCCTTCAACAAGCTGCGCGTCTCCGGATCGAGACTCGCATACCACACACCGCCAACGAGCACCGAGACGGAGAGCGCCGCCAATACTACCGTTCGAATACGCATGATCTTCCTACCTTACCCGCGTCCAGATGAAGAGTTCGCCGTCGATATCGTAACCTCTCTCCCGCTGCCCGGCGGCCTTCGTCGTGATTCGCGTCTTGCCCTCGATGCAGCGCACGTCGACGACTACACCAATGACATCTACAATTCGCTTGGTGAAAATATTCAGTAAATTGTACGACAAGGTCTTAGGCTGGAGCGTCCATCCATACGCCACACGCTATCTCGGCGTGGTCAGCTTCACGGAGTCTTCGTTCTTCCCGATTCCGCCTGATGTGCTGCTCGCGCCGATGACGCTCGCGCAGCCGAAGCGCTGGATCTATCTAGCCGCACTGACGACCGTCACCTCGGTATTGGGGGGATTATTCGGCTACGTGATCGGTCAAGTCGCGATCGACGCAGTCATGCCTTGGTTGCAAAAGGTCGGCTACGTTGGGCACTTCGAAACGGCCCAGCAATGGTTCGCCGACTATGGTTTTTGGGCTATTTTCGCAGCGGGCTTCACCCCGATTCCCTATAAGGTTTTCACCGTCGCAGCGGGTGCCGCCTCGATGGGGCTCGCCCCGTTCATCCTCGGCTCCGTCGTGGGACGTGGGGCGCGATTTTTCTTGGTCGCTGCCCTAGTGCGATTCGGCGGGGCACCAATCGAGCGCCAGATTCGCCGCTACATCGATGCGATCGGCTGGACGGTGCTCGTCTTGCTCGCCCTGCTACTGATCCTCTGGCAGATCTAATCGAGCTCTTCGCCGAGAATCTGCACAGCATCCCAAACGTCGACGAAGCGCAGATACAGTGGCGTCAGCCCAAAACGCAGCAGATCCGGCGCACGGAAATCACCGATGACGCCGCGCTTGATGAGTCGCCGCATCACCGCGCCGGCATCGGCGTGAGCGAACGACAGGTGACTACCGCGCCGAGCGGAGTCACGCGGCGAAACGAGTTGCAGAGAACTCGCCTGCGGCAAAGCCTCTACGAGCGCGATGAATAGATCTGCAAGTTCGATCGACTTTCGTCTGATACTGTCGACATCGACACCGTCGAATGCATCGAGTGCGCCCTCCAAAGCGGCATAGGCCAGCACGGGCGGAGTTCCACACCGATGACGATCGATACCGGGTGCCGGCATATAGTCATCCAGAAAATCAAATGGCCGCGCATCACCGAGCCAACCACTCAAAACGGGCTGCAGGGCAGCCTGTAAATCACGCTGCACGTAAAGGAACCCTGGAGCACCCGGGCCCCCATTCAAATATTTATAGGTACAGCCCACCGCAAAGTCGACTTTGGCTGCGTTGAGATCAATCGATAGCGCACCGGTCGAATGGGATAGATCCCAAATGATCCGTGCGCCGACCGAATGCACGTGCGCGGTCACTGCTGCCAAGTCATACATCTCAGCCGTTCGATAGTGAACATGGGTGAGTACGACGAGAAGAGTATTCCGGTCGATCGCCGCCGACAGCTGCTTGCGCGGAACGGCGACGATTTCAAGCTGAGGAACGAGTTGTGCAAGTCCCCGCAAAATGTATAGGTCGGTAGGAAAGTTGCCTAGCTCCGTAACAATCTTGCGACGAGTGCCGCGCTGCAGCGCGGCGGCCGAGGCGAGTTTGAAAAGATCGACTGATGTCGAATCACACACCAACACTTCGCCAGACGATGCACCGATCAAGGGTGCAATTCGATCGCCTAATCGCGCTGGATAGTCGAGCCAGCCGTTGTCGGTCCAACTGCGAATGAGATCGACACCCCATTGCTGGCTCATTACCGCCGCCACTCGGCGTTCGGCGGAGAGCGTCAAAGCGCCCAATGAATTGCCATCGAGATAAATCACATCGGGAGGGAGTCGGAACAGCGCTCGGTGTGTCGCGAGCGGATCGACTCGATCCCGCTCAATACACTCCGCTCGACTAGGCGGCAGCATCAGATCCACTCGCGAAGCACCGCCCGTACGGGCGTGGCTTCAACGCCGACGATGGGTAGCGGCAGAGCGATCAGTTCATACCGCCCCTCAGGAATGCCATCGAGTACGACCCCCTCGAGAATCGCCATACCTGCTCGATGACAGGCGTGATGGGAGCGAAGCTGCTTGCAAGTCTCGGGGTCGATCGATGGTGCATCGGTTGCAATCAGACGACAGCCACGAGCTGCGATCGCTTCGATCAGTTCCGGATCGAGTGCGCGAAACCCGGCAGGCCACACGCTCCAATCGGGCATTGAAAAAGTACGCAGCACCAGTCGCTCGACTCGCGGCGGCAAACGGTCGAGCACCGACGATACCGGAATGACGCCCTGTGAATTGACGTGCTGCGCACCGCTGACATCGCGTAACTCGCACTCACCCATGAAAGCGGTCAGATCCAGTGTCGCCAAATCGACGGCATCATCTCTGACATGACGCGAACACTCGGCATGGGTACCCGACTGCGTCGAAAGAGTTAGTCGATGTAGATTGACGCTCGAACCGCTCGACACCGCGCCGGTGACGCCGCAGTCAAACGGAACATCACCAGGCCATACTGGTAATTCAGTGCGCAGTTTTTGGGAGATATCCCAGATCCGGCGTCGGCTCATGGCGCGATACTACACGCGGAAATGGACCCCGATGCAAAAAGACCCAGCGATAGGTTGGAGACAGCTGGCAACTCTGCTTTGATCGGAGGCACCAAGTTACATCTACGAGGCGGGATATCTAATGATTCAACCATGGCGCGCCACCTGTATGCAGGTGTACTGCAACCTCGTCAACTCGGCTCGCAATCGAGAAGAAGCTCTTGCCATCATCAATCGATCGCTCGACCGTTGGTCGACGCTGATCCGAGGCACCGCCCGTGATGGCGGACGACACCTGCTGCTCTTCCCGGAGTTCTGCCTGACCGGTTTCCCCCTCAGCGAATCTGCCAAGGAATGGATCGACAAGGCCTGCATTGAAATTCCGGGTCCGGTGACCCAGCGACTACAGCGCGAGGCGCAAGCCGCCAAAGTCTGGATCGGCGCCAATGCCTATGAGCGCGACCCGGAATGGCCAGGACGATACTTCAATACCTCTTTTCTCATATCGCCATCTGGCGATGTGGTCTTGAAATATCGTCGTATCAACACCGTTCAGACGGGTTCTCCCCACGACTTCATGGATCGCTATCTCGAGCGCTACGGTATCGAGGGCACCTTCCCCGTCGCCAAGACGGAACTGGGCAACATCGCCATGATGCCCTGCGGCGAAATCATGTACCCCGAAGCCGCGCGCATGTTCATGTTGCGCGGCGCCGAGGTGCTTTTACACCCGACCTCCGACCACGGCGCCTCGGATATGTGGAGTTGGGAATCAGCCAAGAAGGTACGCGCCTCCGAGAACATGATGTATCTGATATCCGCGAATCAATGCGGACAGATCGGCGGTATCTTGCCAACGGGCACCACCGCAGGTCATTCAAAGATATTTGATTGGGACGGCCGAATTCTCTCGGATTCAGGCGGCCCGGGAGAGTCGACCGTCTGTTCATCCTGGATCGACGTCGAGGCGCTACGACGTATGCGCTCGATTCCCGGATCTGGCAATCGACTGCTGCGACAAAGACTCGATATCTATCGCCCGCTCTATAACGCGACGACTCTATATCCAGCGAATCGATTCGCGGATGCGCCGATGGACTCGAAAGACCGGATTATCGAAGTGCAGAACGAGGCTTACCACAACCTCGTCAAGAGCGGCCTGATCCAAGCGCCGCAGAAATGAGCGCAGGCCACTGGAGCCGGCGACAATTCGTCGGAGCAGCGCTGACGACGAGTGTCATCACCCTTGGCGGCCGCGTGACACCTGCATTCGGCGCCGTCGACTCAATCCGTCGCTTTGCGCTCGTTCAATCGACAGCGCTACCGATCGACTCAGCACATATTAAAAATGACCTTGGAAGAAATCTCTCGCGGATTTTGCAAATCATCGAGCAACATGGGGCACCTTATGATTGGCTCGCTTTCGACGATGCTCCACTGACAGGGCATGCAGCGAGCTTTCTACCTGCTCCAGACGTATCGCTCGGCAATGATGATCTTGAACGACTGACGCGTGCTGCGCTTCACCATCGCTGTTGGATCAGTCTCGGCGCGGTTCGACGATCATGCGATTCGATTCTCGTACTTTCACCCCAAGGCCAGCTCCACGAATGGCCCATGCCGCCACGGCATGCGCCACTGCCGTTGGCGGGACGAAGGGCCGAGAGTGGCTTGGCGCTTCCCATCATCGTGGTGGACGAGCGGCGAATCGCCGTCACGCCAATGGATGCAACGGCCACGTTTGGCGCCGAATGCATCGACCGTGGTGTCGACATCATGATCACGATGAACTCAAGTTCGGGCTGTGTCACACCACCGACAACTCAGGCAGCGCCGTCTTTATCCATTAATGTGCATGCCGCAGCACCATGGCAGCCGCTAGGGTGCAACACCCAGGGACTCGGTAGATCTCGAGTTCTCAACGCACAGGGCGATGTGATCGCCGAGTGCCCCACGGCAGATGAACACGTTCTCGTGCTAGCGGGCCTATGACGTCCTCTGTCGAATTCACGAACGAGCTTGTTGAGTAAGCCCATAGGCAAATACGCCAGCCGTCAAAAACATGATGATGCTGTAGACCGCAGCTGGGATCGACATCTGCGCGTTCTGTAATACATTAAGCGCAATGAAGATCGCAAGCGTGCCGTTGTGGATGCCGATCTCCATAGAGATAGCAATGGACTGACTGCGCTCCAGTTTCAGCAATCGAGGCAACCCGTAACCTACCCCGATACTGACCAAGTTGAACGCAAGACAGGCGCCGCCGACCGCAGCAATGAACCCCGGTAGCCGATCCCACTCGGCACCGATCGCCGCCAGAATCACCGCGAGCAGCACTAACACGGCGAAGATCCGGATCGGCTTCTCCAGCCGAGCTGCCCACAGCGGCCGACTCGCGCGTAGTGCCATGCCGATCAGCACCGGCAAGACGATGATCACAGCGACTTCGACAATCTTGCGCGTCGGCGGCGGTACGTACTGCTCCTGACCCATGAAATGCGCCAAAGAAAAATTGACGATCAGCGGCAAGGTGATGAGCGCCAATGCACTGTTGATCGCGGTCAGAGTAATGTTGAGCGCGACGTCACCCTTAGCTAGATGACTGTAAATGTTGGCCGTTGCTCCGCCCGGCGAGGCTGCTAGCAGCATCAAGCCAACCGACAACTCGGGTGATAAATCAAACCACTGCGTCAATGCATAAGCGATCGCAACCAAGAGGATCGTTTGTGTCGCAAGACCAATCAGCACGGCTCTCGGATAACGAGCGATGCGCTTGAAGTCGTCCGTCGTTAGTGACAGACCGAGACCCAACATGACGATGCCGAGCGCAAGCGGTAATAGCAGATTCGTGACGAGAGAACTTTCCATGCCGTGTCATCTTAGGCGGGACTGAGTGAATTGAGAATTGGTAGCGGCCTTTCTGTCAAAATCCGACCATGAGTAAAACTGACCCCTCAGGCGCCGACTCTCTGGCCGTCTTCTACGACGGCGCCTGCCCGGTTTGTCGGCGCGAGATCGGTGTTTATCGCGACTTAACCCCGGTAGAGCCGGTCGAGTTCTGCGATGTCAGTCAGCAAGCGGTACCGCTACCAGCAGAGCTGACGCGAGAACAAGCACTCGCTCGATTTCATGTCAGATATGCTGATGGTCGCATCGAGAGTGGAGCACGCGCGTTCATCGCTCTTTGGGAACGCTTGCCGTATTGGCGTTGGCTGGCACGAGTCGGACGCTTGCCCGGCGTCGCAACGTTAATGGAGATGGCGTATCGAGGCTTCTTGCGAATCCGACCGACGATTCAGCGCTGGGCTGCCAAGCGAGCGTGATGCGAAAGATGGTGACGTATGTCACGAGATCTGAAGAAGCGCCTGTAAAACTCTCTTGGTAGTAGTCGGGGACGAGAGAACTTTTTGACGCATTGAGCAGCGCCTACGCAATAACAGATCAATCGACTTTCCAAGGAATCTTCTTCCACAAATCGAGGGCCGTGATCCGTGACTCACTGGAATGACGGTAACAATCACAGGCAATCTCAGACAGGCGCTCTCTCTGCTCGATCTTTATCGCACCTTTCTTTGTAGAAATAATCCCCATATGAGCCCACTTAACGAGATCCAAGCTCACCGTCTCGCGTCTGACGCCAACTAGATCAGCTAACTTGCTATGCGTTAGCGTCACTTCCGATCCGCCCGGGAGATTGTCGAACGCCTCAAGCAACACTCTCGCAACTCGCTGCGAGCTGTCGTGAGACTGGTTGCAG
>CAIVYV010000264.1 GCA_903910215.1 uncultured Pseudomonadota bacterium | reverse complement strand
TCCCTTTCGTGGCGGCCTTGCTGTGTGCGGTGTTCGGTCATAGTCCTTTCTGGTGGCAAGTGAGCGAGCGTCTTGCGCTAGGTTGGGGCGCGGCGATTCTCGGTTACGTATCGGCAGTGCACTGGGGGCTGGCTTTGGCTGGAAGATGGCCGTGGACGGCCGGCGTCGTGCTCGGCAGTACCTTGCCTTCGGTGCTTGCCGCCGCTGCAGTGCTGATTGGCGAGGTGCGTGGCTTGGCACTGCTTGTCGTTGGCTTTGGTTTGTTCTGGTTATACGAACATCGCTACCATCAGCAGGATTTGCCCGCTGATTATCTCGCGCTGCGGCGAAACCTTTCTTTGACGGTATGCGTGTTGCTGGCTATGACTGCAATCGCACTAGACAACGCCAGGATGCTCTCATGATGCTTGAAGATCTTGCCGAGGCGAAGTGGCTGCGCGCGTTGATCGTCGCGTTCTCGTTGATCGTGCTGGTGCTGCTGGCCTTCCAGGTGCTGCAGCCATTTTTGGTGCCTGTGGTCTGGGCAGTCATCCTAGCGTACGTCACATGGCCGATGCACGAGCGAGTCGTCTTATTGTGTCGAGGCCATCGCGAACTCGCGGCGCTCATCATGACGCTCGCGTTAAGCGCCGCCATCATCCTGCCGATCGTTTGGCTGATCATTCTCGTCCAGGCTGAAGCGTTACCGATCTATCGCGAGTTGGCGCCTTTGCTTGCCAAGGTCGAATTGCCGGACTCCATCAAGCAAATACCTTTGCTTGGGCCTCGACTTGTCGAGATCGTCGAACAATTCCAGCGAGATCCTTCGAGTATCGACACCGCGATTCGCGATTTCTTTTCGCAATCATCGGGTGAGGTGAGCGCAGTCGTTGGTGGAGTCGGACGGAACATCATCAAACTCGGTCTTGCGATGTTCTCATTGTTTTTCATGTATCGAGACGGCGAGCATGTGGCTGCGCAAGTCGAGCGCATGCTGCAGCAGTTCTTCGGTAAAGTTCGTGTTTCTCACTACCTTGATGCGATCGGCAGCACGGTCAAGGCTGTCGTCTATGGCTTGGTATTGGCGGCTTTGGCGCAAGGTACGCTGGCTGGTATCGGCTATGCAGTTGCCGGTGTGCCGGCGCCGATCATCTTCGGCATCATGACTTTCCTCGCAGGGCTCATTCCGTTCGTTGTGCCGTTCATGTGGACGGGTGCGAGCATTTATCTTTTCCTTACCGGTAACACGGTTGAGGCGATTGGTTTGGCGATCTGGGGGGCTACAGCGGTCAGCTGGATCGACAACATCGTGCGCCCGCTTGTGATTAGCGGCGCGACCCGCATTCCGTTCCTCTTGGTGTTGTTCGGTGTGCTGGGCGGTCTCGCGGCGTTTGGCATGGTGGGTCTTTTCATCGGACCCGTGATACTCGCCGTTCTGATGGCGATCTGGCGTGAGTGGATCGCGGAGAAGCGCTCGCAGGCGGATCCGACCTGATCAGGTTTGCGAGCGGTTCATCCAAGCCGGCATGTCCGGCCCGCGGTAATGTTGCATCGCCTGCAGTAGTCGGGCGGCATCATCATCGATGAGCAGCATGTCGCGCACGCCCGGGCGCAGAAATCCTTCCTGCTGTACATGGTCTAGGAAGGTGCCGAGACCTGAATAGAAGCCGTTGATATCAAGTAGGGCACAGGGCTTGCGATGCAAGCCAAGGTGGGCCCATGTCCACACTTCGAATAATTCCTCGAGAGTGCCTACGCCGCCAGGTAGCGCGATAAATCCGTCTGAGAGTTCAGCCATCATGGCTTTGCGCTCGTGCATCGACTCAACGATGCGCAAGTCCACCGCGCCGCGGTGGGCAACTTCAAGTTTGACGAGGTTGCGAGGAATGATGCCGATGACTTCGCCGCCTTCGGCCAACGCTGCATCGGCTACTGCGCCCATCAGGCCGATGCCGGCGCCGCCGTAGACGAGCCCGATACCTGAGCGCGCGAGGAGTCGACCGAGCTCATGTGCCGCAGAGGTATAGGCATCTTTTGCGCCGGAATTGGCGCCACAAAAAACGCAGAGACGCTTCATGACAGCTTTTGCAGAAGAGCGCGCGCCCAGTCTCGCGGTTCGTGTGGTAATTCCATAAACAGAAGATGAGGCATCTCTGAGGCCGCTTGCGCCGCAGCAGATTTCAATGGGTCACCCATTGGCGAAGCCAATAAAACTGACTCCCGGGTTTTGGCGAGTTTCTTTTTCCAAGGATAGGCAAAAACAGCCTGATGGGCGTGCCGCCACATTCCATGAGAGCGGAATAGATCGAGCAGACGAACTTGGACGCGGGCCGGGTCTAGTTCTGTTTCGGCATGGACAATGTTGTTACGTTTTTGGCGGAACCAGGGCCAGAACAGGCTCTGATCGCGCACGACATACCATGCTTCGACCAAATGTCCGCCGTACCAAAGCGGCTTGATGTCCGGTGTATAGTTTTCGGTCAATTCATCGCGTAGTGCATCGTCGACCAGGATGGCGCTCAGCATCACGGTGTGTCGCACGCGATTCTTCGCGAGCGAGGCGAGCTCTAGCGCGATGAATGCGCTGCCACCCACGCCAACGACATCGACTTCATCTACATCGAGATTCTGCAGCGCCGATTCGATGGCCTTGGCAAAACCACCGACGGTCACTTTGCCACGCGGTAGGGTGTTATCCGATTCGCCGTGACCTGGCAGGTTGATCGCAAGCACCGGACGATGACCGATGAATCCGGAGGCCAAGCGCTCGATACTTTCGGTCGAACCGCCAGCTTCATGCAAAACGAGAACGGGCCGACCGCTCGCGTCTGTATTGCGGCGAATCCGGAGTTGTCCGCCGTCGATATCGACGTAGTCCTGCCAAAGGCGTCCGCGCAGGCCGGAATTCACCGTCGATTTAGGCATTTTCGGCGGCTTGTGGCGCTTGATGTAGTCACGGCAAAGATCGAGGGTTTGATCTGCCGGGCCACCTCTTGCGACGGTGACGCAATCGGCTGGATGCCGAACATTATCGAGATCCGCCGAGAGTACGTCGGTGTCTGCCGCCGTGACGAGTATTGGCGTTTTCGTTTGACGTAATGCCAGATCTGATCGCATCGTGAATGCAGCGCGATAGCCCACTCGATAGTGATCGCCAGCTCGCATGAAATCGAGCAATGAGTTATGCAGCGCCTCTGCCGGTGGAACGTCGAACGACAGACGAGCGGTGGGCGATTTTCGATACCAGGGAAAGAAAACAAGCTGCTCGCGCATACGAGCCCAAAGCCAGGTCAGGTGAGAGCCATCCCACTTGGGTTGTAACGGAGGGAGATAGTGCTCAATGAAGTTTTGTCGGTCTGGCTCCGTCATGATGACGTAGCCATTGGCTGCTGCGCAGACGATCCGATCCGGATACGCAGCGGCCAGCGCGCCCGTGATCATTGCGCCAGTATGAAAGCCGTAAACGGCTGCGCGCTCTATTCCAAGTGCATCCATGAATTCGATGACCGCCTCGGCGAAGTCACTCGCTTCTGCGCGATCGACGCCGAGAGGATCCGACAGCCCGAATCCGGGAGTATCTGGCGCGATACAAGTGAAGTGCGTTTTCCACCGCTCCATCGTGGCGAGCATGTCTCGTGATGAAAGCGGAGATTGGTGCAAGCACAGCACCACGGGCCCTGAGCCGACGCGACGGTAGTGCACTTGTCGCGGGCCCCATCGCCCGTTGGTGATGGAAGCGAAATGCCGCGTGATGCTGATCGTCATGTGCAAATCCCGCCGATTTAACCCGCAGACAAACTACCATTGACCCATGAATCAGGCGAGTGGTGTGCGTGCGGCTCTCCAGCACGCAGATTTTCGGCGGTTTGCTTTCGGCAGATTTTTCGCGACGCTCGCTTGGCAGATGTTGGGTGTTGCCGTCGGTTGGCAGGTGTATTCGATCACCCGTGATCCGCTCGATCTCGGGCTCGTCGGGCTCGCGCAGTTTCTGCCGTTTTTCCTCTTGGTATTGCCGGCCGGTCAGTTGGCAGATCGTATGGATCGGCGCTTGTTGATCGTGATCGCCTATGTGATCGAGATTCTCTGCGTGCTGGTTTTAATCGGCTTCACCTGGTCCGGGAGCCGCGAGATCCTCTGGGTCTTTTTTGCGATGGGTTTATTCGGCGCCGGTCGCGCATTGTGGATGCCGACCTCGCAGGCGATGACCGTCAACCTGGTACCCCAGAGCGCTTTTCCGGCGGCTGTTGCATTCAACTCAACCCTATTCGAGTCGGCTGTCATCGTTGGGCCGGCGTTAGGTGGTTTGTTGTATGCGTTCGGCGAGTCAGTGACTGTCGACCACGGGGCGATGTGGGTCTACGTCAGCGCCTTGTCCATACTAGTTGTCGTACTGTGGTTGATGTTCGGCATTCGGCCAGTGAGAGCGCCTCCAACAGAGGCGAAATTCGCTTGGCATGAACTGGCCGAGGGTTTTCGCTTTGTACTGCGTCGCAGAACGGTCCTCGGTGCGATATCGCTTGATTTGTTTGCAGTCTTGTTCGGCGGAGCGACGGCGCTTTTGCCGATGTTCGCGGCGGATATCCTGCACGTTGGGCCAGAGGGCCTCGGACTGTTACGCACCGCACCGGGTGTCGGTGCGGCACTGACGGCCATTTGGCTCGCCCGTCAGCCGATTTCGAGACATGCCGGGCGCTGGATGTTCGGCGGAGTGGCGGTATTCGGTGTGTCCACCGTCGTCTTCGGCTTATCGACCTCGTTTTGGCTATCGTGTTTTGCGTTGTTCTGCCTCGGTGCAGGCGATATGGTCAGCGTGTTCGTTCGTCATCTATTGGTGCAACTCGAGACCCCGGATGCGATCCGAGGCCGGGTCAGCGCCGTCAGTTCGATGTTCATCGGAGCCTCAAACGAGCTCGGCGAGTTCGAATCCGGCCTGACGGCCAGTTGGTGGGGTCCGGTGACGGCCGTGACAGTGGGTGGAGCCGCCTGTCTGGTCATCGTGGGGGTGTACTGGCGGCTGTTCCCAGAGCTGCGTCGACTGGATCGTTTCCCGCAGCCCGGGAGTTGAGATCCGCGGGCTGATCCGTCATATCGGCGTGGCATACTTCGCCATCTGCCGGAGGAAATGATGCGTCACCGAGCCTCAGCTTCCTTATTACTCGCCTCGATAATGCTGTTGACCCTGGCTGGTTGCATGAGCGCCACTATTCAGGAGAGTCGCGAGTTACCGACCCAAATCGTCGATGGCGAAGCCGTGGTCATTCTGGCCAAGCCTCAGATAGAGGGGGTCGCTGCGGAGGACGAATTCATCGACTGTGTCGGTCGCGGGCTCACCAAGGGGGAACGGCCGATTACTGTGCGGGACAATAATGACTTCGTCGACGGGCTGTTCCCGTGGTTTGAGCCCGGCACAGCGCCGACTCGACCCGAGGCAGTCACGCAACTTTTGGCGCGTCCCGGTGTCGGTGAAAGAGTGGCTGCTTCTGGCGTGCGTTATCTCGTTTGGTTGGACGGTGGCACTCGTCGAACCGATGGTGGCGGTAGTCTGGCTTGCGGGGCTGCGCCCGGCGCAGCCGGTTGCATCGGCTTCGGTTGGTGGGAGAAGGAGTCGGACTACGAGGCTACCGTGTGGGATTTGAAACAGGCGAGATCGGCAGGCAGTGTTGAGACAAATGTGACCGGAACATCGGCGATTGTAGGTGCCGTAGTGCCGCTGCCATTTATCGCGCGGGTGCAGGGTACGGCCTGCGATCGCTTGGCCGAACAACTGCAGAATTTTTTTCAAGGTGACGCCAATCCATGATGCGTACGAAACACGGCTTACTCGCCATCGTCGCGATGACGCTCGCGGCATGCGCAACACCGCCCGTCGACCAGCCGCCGAGTCTGCCGACGCCGAGTTCACCGACACCCGAATCGGGATCTGGCGAGGCTACGACAGCTGACGAGCGTCGCGAAGTTCTCGACAAATCTTTGGATGACTCGCTTGGCGAGTTCGACAAAACTCTCGAGGAGGAGCAACGAAGAACCGCTGCCGAGCGTGATTTACGTACGGCTTCAACCGGAGGTGCCGCGAGCGAAGGTGCCGGGCGTGCCGCAGCCGAACCTGGCTCGCGCGAAGGAGATCTTCGTTCCGAGCGGGGCATGGCTGCCGGTCGATCGGAAAACCAAGCGGGCGATCGACAGGATCGTGGGGCGGTGGGCGCCGGCAGTGGCGCTCCGAATCGTGGAGTTGAGTCTGGCGACGACGATGACATCGTTGCAAGACGGTTGCGACGAGCGGCAGAACAGGAAACCGATCCCGAGCTCAAAGAAAAGCTCTGGAAAGAATACCAAGACTACAAACGTAACGCCAAGGGCGGGTAACGCTGGTCATGAGCGTAGCTAAGGAGCAGCAACGCATGAAGAGAATGATCGTCGCCGTCGTGCTGGGCTTTGCGGCCCTGTTGAGTGGTTGCGTGGTCAAAGAAACACGCCCCCTGACCAAGCTGGAGGCGGTGCAGGCGAAGGTGCAGATTCCGGAAGCGGAACTGCTGAACGTGGCGCTGCGGCATTTTGATCCCGGCGTGCCTGCAAACCTGGTTAACGACGAAGAGGCGCTCGACAAGAGACGCATCTATCCTGACGTTCGTTCTGCCGAATCGCGACTGCTGCCCATGCGTCTGCGGACTACGCTAGAAACTTCTGGTCAATGGGGTGCTGTGCGCGCCGTACCGGAGGCAGTCCAGTTCGTGGATGTGATCGTGACCGGCAGAATCGTCGAGTCGACCGGCTCTCGTCTTGAGCTTGCGATCACGGCGACCGATGCATCGGGGCGGATCTGGATCAAAGATCGCGTTTATTCGAGCGATGCCGACCTCGGCGCGTACAAGACCGATGCGTCCTTGCGCGCTCGCGATCCATTCCAGAACGTCTATTCGCAGATTGCCAATGACCTCGTCACAGCGCGCGATGAATTGACGGCGGTTGAGAAGCGCGAGTTGCGCCATATTGCTCAATTGCGCTTTGCCCAAGACCTCGACCCGCGCTCTTTCGATGGCTATCTGCAGAAGTCGGCCGATGGGCGCTATCGTCTGACGCGGCTGCCCGCAACGGATGATCCGGCGGTAGTGCGTATAACTAAGATCCGAGAGCGTGATGCTGCAGTCATCGATACGCTTGACGGTTACACCCAGGAATTTTCGGATCAGCTCTTCGATCCTTACGGGAGTTTCCGCCGTACGAGCCGTGAGGCGATAGAGCGTGAAGACAAAGCCCGTACCCAAGCTATGACTCGCACGGCTCTCGGTGCGGCTGCCGTTCTCGGGAGTATTTTTGCTGGAAGTAATTGTGCTTCGACGGACTACAACTGCCGGCGTATCGACAGCGCTGTTCGGACAGCCGGTGCCGTGGGTGGCGTAGCGGCTGTGATGTCGGGTATCCAAAAGTTTTCTGATGCGAAAGTTGCAGCTCAGGAAGTCAAGGAATTAGCTACCAGCTTCAGCAGCGAAGCTGCCGCACAAACTATCGAGGTCGAGGGGCGTACCCTGAAATTGGCCGGTACTGCCGAGGAGCAGTACCGCGAGTGGCGTCGCCTGCTCGCTGCGATCTACCGGGAAGAAAATTTGCCCGCACCCAATCCTTGAGCGGGGCTTGGACGTGATCGCACTCGTAAAGGGCCATAAGCTCATCGATCGGTTCGTGCTGCTCGAGCCACTTGCTCAGGGTGGTCGCTTCGAGATCTGGCGCGCTCTCGATGAAAGTCGCGGCACACAGGCGGCTCTGAAAGTTGCTACGGGTGAAGACGCGGCGCGTTGGGAGAGTTTGCAGCGCGAGTGTTCGATCTCGCAACGGCTTGATCACCCAGGTGTCCTTCGTTTCGACGAGCCCGCACGTGATGAGTCGGTGATGGTTTTGCCGATGCCGCTTGCCGCGGGTGACCTTCGACCCCTGCGAGGTAAAGCCTATACCCAGATCGTGCCGTTGTTGATCGAGCTTTGCGATGTACTCGATCACTTGCACTCACGCGGCATCATTCATCGTGACTTGAAGCCTTCTAACGTGCTGCTTGATTTCGCAGGCCATATTCGGTTGACTGATTTCGAAATCGCTGCGATCGACGGAATGGCACCACCCGGAGCGATGGGTTCACCGTTCAGCGCGAGTCCACAACAACGCCAAGATTTGGAGCCGTCGATCCTTGACGATATCTATGGGCTCGGTGCGCTGAGTTATGAGCTCCTATCCGCTTATCCGCCGTATTTCCCAACCAAGCCTAGCGCGACAGAGTACCAAGTCCCCGCACTGAAGCCTGTTCACCCAGTACCGCCCGTTTTGCATGCGTTGTTGCAGCGCTGTCTTTCGGCGGATCCTTTGCTACGGCCCGCTACCGCGCGCGAGTTGCGCGAGGACTTGGTGACGTTGACTCGCTCTCCAGAGAGTATCCGAGCAATTCGTGTCGAATCGATGCGGATCGAACCGCCCCTCGCGGTAACCAGTGCGCGTCGCGCCTGGCTGCCTTGGGTTGCTGGGGTCGCCAGCGTGGGGCTGCTCGCGGCCACCTTCTGGGTTTTGCCGCGTTTGGCGCCCGGCGTGAGCGACGTGTCGGTGAGTCGCAGTAGCCCGGCTGTGACCGCTGAGCCTGCGTCGATCATCAGTGAGGAAGAGAAGCAACAACAAGCCCTGTTCAATGAGCGTTACATCGAATTCTCGCGCGCCCTCGAAGAGCTCGACTCGCAAGCGGCCGGTGTGTGGGGTGGCGAGTCGTTTGGTGCTGCTAAATCAATGGGCGAGTTAGCGCTTGCTGCTTCTTCAGCGCGAGATTTATCTTTGGCGCTCGATAGACTCGGCTTGGCGATGCAACGTCTGACTCGCGTCGCTAACGAACGTCCCGCCACGCTAGCCAAGCTGCTTGATACAGCCAACATGGCGATCGACGATGGTCGTTTGGAGATTGCGCGCCAGTCTCTGGAGCGGGCTTTGTTGATCGACCCCGAACATGCGCCCGCGATACGCGGACTTGCTCGCATCGTGGCTCTGGGTCCGCTCTTGCCAGCTTTGGTGGAAGCCGAGACCGCGCAATTGGCTTACGATAATTTGCGAGCGCTCACTCTATATGAGCAAGTGCTCCGCGTCGATGCAGAAAATGCGAGGGCGCGTGATGGTGCGGCGCGCGCTCGCCGTGCGTTAAGTTCTGATCGATATGCCGCGGCTATTGGCGAGTCGCTTGCTGCACTGCGCGCTGGCCGATCCGAGGCAGCGCGTGATGCGTTATCACGCGCACGCGCTTTGCGGAGCGACGGTGCCGAGATCGGCGCCTTGCAGGCGGAACTTGCTGCCGTCGGTGAGCGATCAGATCTACAGGAAGAGCGAAATCGCATCCGCGAGCTCGAGCAGGCGGAGAACTGGGGCGACGCGCTCAAGGCGTATGAAGGCTTGCTTGCGAAGGATCGCAGTCTCGAGTTCGCGCGTTCGGGGCGAAATCGAGTGGTGCCGCGAGCCGAGCTATCTCGACGGCTCGATGGCTTGATCGGCACGCCAGCGCGATTGTCGGCTCCTGAAGTGCGCCGTGAAGCCGAGCGTTTGTTAGCGGAAGCGGCCAGAGTGAAGGGCGACGCTCCAGTATTGCGCAGTCAAGTCGAGCAATTGAACACCGCATTGCAGATTTACGACAAGCCGATCAAAACCGTGTTCCAGTCAGACGGGCAGACTCGGATCGTGGTACAGCGGATCGGTATCTTCGGCACATTCACTCGTAAAGAGTTGCAGCTGAAGCCCGGCCGATATGTTGTCGTGGGTACTCGCGAAGGGTTCCGCGACGTGCGTCGCGAGATCAACGTGACGCCGAACGAGCCGCAAGTCGTAGTCGACGTGCGCTGTACGGAGGTGATTTCGTGATCACCAGTGTGTTGGTGCACGAGCCTGCGGGCAATCGCTCAATGCAGTTGCCGCTACTGATCGGCTCGACGAGTGATTGTGAAATCCGGGTCCCTGGCTTTGGCGATGACGAGAGAGTTCGTCTCTTTGCCGAAGGTGAAGCTGTTTATTTGGAGACTTTGACGCCCACGACCTTGCTGATCGATGGGCAAAATCTCGAAAAGGGTGCCATTCGCGTCGTACAAACGGGCTCCGTCTTGGTTGTCGGCGATACGCGAATCGTTTTTTCCTATGACACGGGATCGCTGTCTTTGTCGATCCGTCACCTCGAGGGAAATCAAACAATCGCGCCGTTGCGCTCCACATCGAGCGTCTTTGACGACCAAGACCAGCAGGATGTACCAATCAGAGTCACTGCGGTGTCGTCGGCAAAGACGTCTTCACCCCAAGCGGCAACGGACTCGCGCAGTCTTCGATCATGGTGGCTCTTGCTCGCTTTAGGCGCGGTCATGCTCGGGTCACTCGCGTTGTTATTCCAATTCGAGCGTATCGAAATCGAAGTCGAGCCTGTCGGTGCATCTGTGAACGTAGATGGTCCCGACTGGTCATCCGGTAACAGTGTGTTTGCATTGCCGGGGAAGCGCCAAATTCAGGTTGTTGCTGAGGGATATCGCAGCATCGAGCGTGAGATCGATATCCAGCGTGACTCGATACTGAAACTGGAGTTTCGATTAGAGCCGTTGCCGGGCGTCCTTGAGGTCGATACCGGTGGCGTAGCCGCCGTCGCGTACGTCGATGGTGTTGAGGTGGGTCGGGTGCCGGGTGAATTGCAGATCGCGGCGGGAACCAAGACACTAATGCTCAAGGCGGATCGATACCTCGATTATGTTCAGTCGCTTGAGATCGATGGGCTAGGCAAGAGGCAATTGCTGGTCGCCACGTTGCAGTCGTCGTGGGGGAAGATTGACGTTGCAGCAGATCGCGCGGCTGCCACCTTGCGAATCAACGACGAGCCTCCTGTACCGCTACCGCGCGTCGTCGATCTGCCGGCAGGTGTGCATCGCCTAGAGATTGCTGCCGCTACCGCTAAGCCTTGGCGCAGCGTCGTTCTCGTCAAGGCGGGAGAAACGCTGCGTATCGGACCGATCGAGTTGGGGGCGCCTGATGCTACTGCGCGAATTCGCTCGACACCGTCGGGTGCGGATGTGACCGTCGGCGGCGTCTATCGAGGCAAGACGCCGTTGCAGGTGGACTTGGCGCCAGGCGTTGAGCACGAGTTGCTGGTGGTGTTGCAAGGATACGAGCCGGTCTCGCGACGTGTCTTTGCCGAGCCATCGGGCAAGGTCGACTGGAACCCCTCGTTGAAAGCCATCTTGGTAGAACTGTCTTTGCAGGGCGAGCCGAGTGATGCAGAGATTTTTCAAGGCGCGACGAGCCTTGGGCGTGCGCCTTTGACACTCAGGTTGCCTGCTCGCGAGCATCGTCTGGAGTTGCGTGCTAACGGTATGCAATCTCAATCACTGCGCGTCGATTTGTCTAATGGCGAAGCCCGTCGTGTCGAGTATCGACTGGCTCCCGTCGGGCGTTCGCCCGATTGGCAGCCGCCCGCGGCGGCGCTTCGATCGGAAACGGGAACTTTGCTCCGCCTGATGCCGACAGGCAAAGCTGCGTTGGGCAGTGAACGTCGAGAGCAGGGGCGACGAGCGAACGAGTTCACGCGACGAGTCGAGCTCACGCGAACCTTCTATCTCGGGACGCGAGAAGTGACGAATGGGGAGTTTCGTCGATTCAGACCTGCGCATGCCTCGGGGTTTATCGGTAAACGTACACTCGATCTCGATATCCTGCCGGTCACCTCGGTAACTTGGGCGGATGCGGTTGAGTATTGCAATTGGCTCTCGGAGCAAGAGGGCTTGCCACCGGCTTACGAAAAGAAGGATGGCAAGTGGACTCTGCGTCGGCCCATCGGTACGGGTTATCGGTTGCCGACGGAGGCGGAGTGGGAGTTTGCTGCGCGCTATGTAGGCGAGAATTCGCCGCTGCGTCGTTACGAATGGGGAAACGATCTGCCTCCACCTGTGGGTGTAGCCAATCTTGCGGGGCTCGAGGCGGCAGCTGAAATGGCGCGCGTACTGGAGAACTGGCAGGACGAATATCCCGTGGTCGCGCCACCCGGGAAATACCCAGCGAATACACTCGGCCTGTTCGACATGACGGGTAATGTCTCTGAATGGGTGCACGATGCGTACAGCTCGTTCGATGCCAACGGAGGTGGTCAGGATCCCTTTGGCCCCGCCGATTCACCCCGACGGGTCGTCAAGGGAAGCTCGTGGCGCAGCGTGAATTACAGTGATCTGCGTCTCGCATGGCGAGATGTCGCGGATGGCTCATCACAAACGATCGGCTTTAGAGTGGCAAGGTATGCAGAGTAGTCAAACTCGAACTTGGCGCGTGATTTGGCTAACCGCCATTAGTGCGCTGATCTGCTGGTTGGCGTCCGTCATGATGCTTCGGGCGCTCGCTCAGACTGCAGAGACCAACGAAGCCGAATCCACTGAGCGTCGCGCGCCGCCGCCGAAGCTTTCAGACGAGGAGTCACCGGAGTATCGCGACTCCGCGGACAATAACATCAGCCTGCCGGTCGACATATGAACAAAAAACTACCGAATGAATTCCTATTTACAGTCGTAGCCTTATTGATCGTTACGGTCTTCGTACATGCAGCGTATGTATTGCACATACGCCCTGTAGCCGAAGCGACCTTGCGAGCCGATCGAGAGCGAATGACTGTCGATCCTAACTACGTCACCGAGCGTTCGTTTTACGTCATCATCAAAGATTACGAGCAGGAGGCGGAGATCATCCTGATGCTGTGGGCGCTGGCGATCATTGGCTACAAGTCCGTCGTACAGCAACGCGAGTTGCGAGTGCTACGCGCCGAAGTGCTTCGATTGCCAGATGGCACTCGCATCCTGCCCGAAGATACAAGAGAGTACACACGGCAGCTCGAAGGTCTGCCCGCCGCAGATCGAGAGACCCTGGTTCCGCGCGCTTTGATGGCTGCACTTGCGCGATTTGGTGCGACCCGAAATGTACAGGATGCCTCGACGGTGGCTCATGGCATTTGCCAGTCCGAGGCCGAACGGCTCGACTCGGATATGGCCTTGCTTCGTTACATCGCCTGGGCGATTCCCGCTATTGGTTTCATCGGCACGGTGCGCGGTATCGGCGATGCTCTTTCACAGGCGCACAAAGCGGTGACCGGTGACATCTCTGGTGTCACTGAAGGTTTGGGTGTTGCCTTCAACTCGACGCTCATCGCGCTGATCTTGTCGATCTTATTGATGTTTCTGATGCAACAACTGCAGCGGGTACAGGAGCGGCGAGTTCTCGATACCGAGACCTGGTTAGACGAAAAAATCATCAGAAACTTGCAGGTTCGAATGTGACGATGATTGGGACTTACATCGGCACCGAACGTGTCGTTATCGCCATTGACGGTGAGGAAAGCGAGGCTTCGCTAGAGTCCTTCGCCGGAATGAGCGCGGCATGTCATGTGTTAGTGCCGATTAGTTTCGATTTGGCGGCAGTCGCCGACTCGCTTGCTCGACTGCAGCAGCTAGGCCTCGATGCTCAGGCATTCCATGATGTTGCCGCGTTCGGCACCGCTGCGCTCGCCCTCTCTGGTACGACACTGTTTATCGAGTTGGAAGAAGAGGTGGCCGCGACCGCGCGTATCGTGGTGGTCGACGGAGTCGCGCGTCGTCAAACGCTATTGCAGCGCGTTCGTGTGGGGCGCCGTGCTCTCAGGGGCGCATGGATAGATCTTATCGCCGAGTCGATGGTGCTCGCGCATCGATTCGACCCTCTACATGATCATGATTCCGAGAAGCGCCTGGCCAGTCTTTTATGGGATGCTGCACGTCACGCATCGGAAGAAGGGTCGGTGGTCGTCACATTGCCGACTCCTCGCGGCGATTGCAGCATCAGGCTGACCCGCGATCAGTTCGCGGTTCGCGCAGCTCCCATCTACCGAGAACTGTCAGGTATGTTGCATGAGCTTCGACCTGCGGCATCACGCGTTGATCTGCTCGTGGCGGAGCAAGATCTGATATTGCCCGGCTTTGTCGAGATGCTCGCCGAGTTTCGCGGCTGCCGTGTGTTGGGTTTCCGTTATGAGTCGCTCGCGATGGCCGCATCGATGCAAGCTAATAGAGCCGGCGAAACCGGTGATGTTCTATTACTGCGTGGAACTGCTATCGGTGAAGCAATTGCTCAAGCGCGCATGGTCGAGCTGCCACAACTCGGTTCGGCACGTATTAGTCCAACGCATGTACTTTGGAATGCAGATGTAAAGCCCCTCATCGTCGACTCTGTCGTCGAGATCGGACGCGATGTGACGGAAGGTGGGCTGTCTCTACCGGAGGGGTTGGCCGGTGTTTCGCGATGGCACTGTTCGTTACGAGTCACCGCGCTTTCGACGGAATTGATTGATCATAGTCGTCACGGGACATGGCTCAACGACGAGCGGGTGATGGGTCGTGTCGAAGTATTCGCCGGTGATCGGATCCGAATCGGTGATCCGGGTATCGAGCTCACTTTGTTGGCCATAGAGAGAGCTCATGGCGCGCCGGCGCGTTGAGGTCTTCAGCCTCTCGTTTCTTGACGTCATCTGCTGCGGCTTTGGCGCGGTCATCCTTTTCTACACCATCATCAGCGCTCAAAGTGGCATAGAACGCACACGCAAGGCTGAAGATCTTGCGGCTGAGGTATCGCGACTAGAAGAAGAGGTCATTCGGGGCGCTCGTAATCTAGTCGAACTGAAAAACGCACTGCAGAAAACCGAGAGCGAGACGGTCTCGGCGACTTCGCGTGCCACCCAGTTGATCGAAGAGCTGCAGCGTAAGCGCGAGGAAAGCTTCATATACGACTCGACTACGCTTGCGAAACGTGAGCGTATCGAAAAGCTGAAGGCGGAAGTCAAGGCTCTAGAAGAGAGCGCTCGACGCCTCGAGGCGAGTGCGAAAATAGAGACCCCGAGATCAGAGCGAGCTGGCGCAGGAAAGTCGTTGGCGAGTCGTCGTTATATCACTGGACTCACTCTGAAGGGCAAGCGCATCCTCGTGTTGTTTGATCGATCATCCAGCATGCTGGATGATGACTTAGTCAGCATCCTTCGGCTGAGAAATTCAGCGGCGACCACGCAAGCTGCTGCGCCGAAGTGGCGACGTGCTGGAGACATTGGTGCTTGGCTCATTTCGGAGATTCCGCAGACGTCCCAGTATCAGTTTTACGTCTTCAACACCGGGGCTCAGCCTCTTTTGCCCGGAACAGACGGTGAGTGGTTGTCAGGCAGTGACGACGCGGCTCGCGAAAAGATGCTGACAGCGCTTGGGGCGCTGCCGCCTGCAGGTGGCACAAGTTTGATCAATGCGCTGCAGGCGACCCGTGCGATGCGGGTTCCGCCGGATCAGGTGATTTTGGTTACCGACGGTCTACCGACTCAAGGCGCGACGTCGCCGGCGCTACGAAAATACGTTGATGCCGCTGCTCGAGCCAAGTTTTTCGACGAGGCGATTCGGGGAGTCAACCGAAACGTACCGATCGACGTGATCCTCTTGCCCATGAAAGGCGATGTGCCCGCACCGCACCGATTTTGGGGCCTTGCTCGGCAGACCAAAGGTGCTTTTGTGATGCCCTCGCCGGATTGGCCTTGAGGCGCTAACCATGAAGCGCAAGCAACGCGATACCGAAATTTTTAGCCTGTCTTTTCTCGATGTCATTTGCTGCGGTTTCGGTGCCATTATTCTGCTGTTGGTGCTATCGGAATTCGGGCAGCCACTGGTCATTGAGAGGTCAAGAAACGATCTTGAGCTACAGTTGAAGAAGCTTCAGGAAGAGCTATTCGTAATCCGTGGCGACTCCGAGCGTCTCGAGCGCGAGTTGCGAGGTCGGGTCGATGTGCTACAAAAAGAGCGTCTGAATTTGGCGCGCGCTGCGGGTGAGATGTCGAGTCTCCGCGGTCAGTACGATACGTCGCGTCAAGAAGCGACGGTCAGCAATATCGTCGAGAACGAATTGCTGTCTGCATTTCAGGATCTACAAGCAGATAATCAGCGGCTCGTCCAAATGTCGCAGGTTCGACGCAAGCTCAACACGCAGGCGGTCGGCGGTATTCCCGTAGACAGTGACTATGTGATTTTTCTGATCGACACGTCAGGCAGTATGCAGGGCGGTCACTGGGAAACGGCGATGGAGGTGATGCGCGAGATTCTCGACATCTACCCGAGACTCAAAGGATTACAGATAGTTGATGACAACGGCCGCGAATTATTTGCCGGCACGCGGGGGCGATGGTTGACCGATTCGAATAACCTGCGTGCCGACATCGTGCAGCGAATGCGTAGCTGGCGCGCTTTCAGCGATTCCAATCCGGCCGATGGGATCGAGTTGGCAATTAAAAACTATTGGTCTGCAGACAAGCGCATCAGCATCTATGTGCTTGGCGACGAGTTCACCGGAGAGACGATTCAGGGCGCTCTCGATGCTGTTGATCGTATCAATCGACCCGATGACACGGGACGCCGTCGCGTTCGAATCCACGCCGTCGGGTTCCCCGAAGCGCCGGGTATGACCCCGTTTACAAACATCCGATTCTCCGCCTTAATGCGGGCTATGTGTGATCGGAACGACGGCACTTTCGTCGGCCTCACCAACGTTAAAACCTGTGGTATGACCATGGTCATTGGAGGTGTCACGACATGCGTCGGAGGCAACTGAGACAGAGGTTTTTAGGGCTTTCGATGCTGGCCCTGTCACTGATCGGCTGTGGCGGTGTGGTCATCACCCCGGATCCCGTTTTGCCGCGCGCGCTTATCGAGCCGATCCCGGCGAAGGTCGGGTTGTTGCTGACGGCAGAGCAAAGATCATTCGTACACTCTGAAACTCGCAATGGTGTGACCTGGGAGGTTGCGCTGGGTGCAGGTCAGCAACGACTTGTCCGAATGATGTTTTCGTCGATCTTCGGGGACGTCCAGGAATTTGCCGATCTCGATGCAGCTCGGGGCATCACGGGATTACAAGCGATCTTTGAGCCGAAGATTGAGCAGTACTCTTTCGCGACAGCTCAAGAGACGGGCGGCGAGTACGTTGCTGTCAGCATTCGTTATCGAATCGATGTCAGAACGCCTAACGGCGAGCGTTATGACTCTCTGACACTAACCGGCTATGGGACCGCGATGGCCGGTGGATTCGGCTCGTCCGAATCGATTGAGGCGGCGACGGTCGCTGCCAAGCGAGACGCTGCGGCCAAATTCCTGACCCAAGTAGGTGCTTTGTCACTCGTCACAGAGTTGTCTGCTGGCCGCCCTCTGCAGGCTGCGCCGGAAGCGGCAGCGATCGCAGCAGTCAGTATCGAGGCGCTGCCGATCCGTGTTTCACGACGTTCGAGCAGTTCTTTACCGCTCAGTTCTTTGCCTGCGCGGCCTTGACCCAGACTTTTTCGCGTAGCGGCACGCCCGTGGTTGCGACCACTTCAGTGCCCGAGACGCGCGGCCCGTAACGAGCTTTTCTGGCGGCGATGAGTGCGGCGCGCGTTGTGGCCTCCGGGGCAGTGGAGCTGACAACTTTCGCATCGACCACCTTTCCGTCTGGACCGATATCTAACGCAAATTCGATATCGTGCAGTGTGTGTTGCGTCGGATCGTCGGGTTTGAAGCGTGTGATGGAGGCGGCCGGTGCTCGATAGACGAGCAAGCGCGGGTTTTCCAGCAGGCGCTCAGCGCCCGCTCCGGCGGCAGACAATACTTTTGCTGCCTCCAGATAATTTGCTTGTGCTCGTTGCGTACTGCCTGAAATCAAATACCAATCACCGAATTGAACTAAGGTATCGGCATAGAGTCGGTCATCGCGCGGCTTACTGTCCGCGACGATCTCGAGCGCAAATCTAAGGGCGCGCTCACCATCAGCATTAAGTCGACCAGCACCTGCCGCAGACAAGAACGGTCCACTCGCTTCGCTGGCTTCGCGAACCGGGGTCTCGGGCTCAACTTCCGGTCCATAAATGCCTTCTAGCAGCCAGGTTCGTGAGAGACCGCGCAGCGCTGCAACACCGAGGATCGGCTTGTCTGCCGATTGCCGCTCCGCCAGTTGCAGTGCGCGCGCGTGCAGACCTCGAGCCGTCGTGTAGCGCCCGATGGACTCAAACCAGCGCGCATATCGATCCAGCGGCTCGAGTAGTCGTAGATCGTTTTTGCCGAAGGTCGTCTCGGCGATCCGGAAGGCGTATTGATGTTCGCGCTCTGCATCGGTGAGCTGACCCGTCGCGACATAGGCTTCGATCAGCGCATCGACGATGTCGATCTGGGCCGGATTGAAAAGACCGTCTACATTACGCGACAGATCGACCGCTCGCTTCAGGTGTATGACGGCTTCACCTGCCATGCCCTTGGCGAGCAGGGACTCGCCGAGTCCGTGCAAAGGGCGGATCAGCAGGCTGTCTGCCCCGGCGCGTTCTCCATCGATCAGTTGGATGGCGCGGTTGTAATGTTCGAT
>CAIVYV010000263.1 GCA_903910215.1 uncultured Pseudomonadota bacterium | reverse complement strand
GTGACATCGAATTCGTACCGACCACCGGGATGACCCATACATCATGAGCAACACCGCCCACGTGCCTGCACTGCCCGATGTGATTCTCGAGCCGATCGTGCGTCTGGCTTTGCTCGAGGACCTCTCGCCGGCCGGCGACCTCACCAGCGACAGTGCCATCGATGCCGGTGCGCATCTTGCAGCCGAGTTTCGCGCGCGCGAAGCGGGCGTGATTGCTGGCATGGATGCCGCGCGACTGGCGCTACGCCTGCTCGATGCCGACGTGACGCTGCAAATCGAGCGCGGCGACGGCGCCACGGTGGCACCCAACGACTGCGTCGCGACGATTGCGGGGTCTGCTCGCTCGATTTTGATGGCCGAGCGCACGATGCTGAATTTCATGGGGCATCTGTCCGGCATTGCCACGCTCACGCGGCGTTATGTCGAGGCGGTCTCCGGGACACGGGCACGCATCACCTGCACGCGTAAGACGACGCCCGGCTTGCGAGCACTCGAAAAACGGGCGGTGCGTCTGGGTGGTGCGACGAACCATCGGTATTCACTCGCCGACGCCATTCTGATCAAGGACAATCACATCGCCGCGGCAGGCGGTGTCCGCAATGCTTTGACCCGTGCCAAAGCGCTGGGCGGCCACATGCGGGTGATCGAGATCGAAGTCGATACACTGGAGCAGCTCGCCGAAGCGTTGCCGCTCGCGCCGCACTGCATTCTGCTGGACAATATGAGCCTCGCCGAACTGCGCGAGGCGGTAACGCTGACGGCAGGTCGTGCCGTTCTCGAGGCTTCGGGCAATGTCCGTCTCGAGACGGTCGGCGACATTGCCGCTACCGGCGTCGATGTGATCTCTGTGGGCGCCCTCACGCATTCCGCGCGACGGCTGGACTTGGGGCTTGATGTGACATGACAACCGAATTTCCCGATCGACTGAGCGTGAACCCGCGCAGTCCACACTATGACGCCACCCTGCTCGAGCGAAGCATCGGCATCCGCCTGAGCGGCGTGGAGTACACCAACGTCGAGGAGTACTGCATTTCCGAGGGCTGGATACGCGTTGCCCTCGGCAAGACGCTTGATCGCAAGGGGCAGCCCCTCACCGTGCAACGCAAGGGGACCGTCGAGCCCTTCTTCAAGGACTGAGATCGCGTCGACGGAGGTGCGCGTGTTGCCGCCGCTGCGCGCCTCAGCCTAGAATCGACCATCGCCTGAGCGGGCGTAGTTCAATGGTAGAACTGTAGCTTCCCAAGCTACTAACGTGGGTTCGATTCCCATCGCCCGCTCCATTCACTTACGCGTGTAATTCCTGCGCGATGAATCAAACCGATAGATTATCCAGCACACCCATCATCCGGCTCTTCCAAAAGACCGATGCCGATGCCGTTAGCGCACTCGTCCTTGGAATTCAGAACGACGAGTTCAATCTGGGGTTGTCGATCTGCGACCAAGCTGATCTGACGGATATTGATAGCTACTACCTTCGCAGCAACGGAACATTCCTGGTTGCCGAGAATGACCGCTCGGATATCGTCGGAACAATCGGGTTGCTACGCCTTCGCGCCGATCTTGGCGTAATGAAGAAGTTTTTTGTTGCAGCCCCCTACCGTGGAAAAACACATGGCATCGCCCAGGCGCTCTACAACACATTCCTTAATTTCGCTCGATCTGAGGGAATTCATCAGATCGTGCTAGACACGCCGTCCGCGGCGACCCGGTCACACGGCTTTTACCGGTCGGTTGGATTTGTTCAGATCGCAAGGACCGACCTGCCTTTGATGTATGACTTTCCAGAACGTGACACCCTGTTTTTCAAATTAGATTTATAGATATTTGCGCTCTGTAATAGTCTCGGTTCAACACTACTAACGTGGATTCGATTCCAATCGCCCGCTCCATTTATCTCCGCATTTATTCACAGCGGCTTGCTGAGGTATGCCCGCGGGTTGGCGCGCCGATTGTTATGAGGCGAGGGGCTGTAGCCGTGACCGCCTTACTAAGCAGCCAAACGAAACACAACACCCCTTGACGGTGCTAAGCCAGAGACTGTTCAGACCCGCCAGGATTTTTTCAGCGCCGCGACGACTTTCCGACCTCCTCTTTCGCGCAAATAGCTGACGATGAACGCTTGGCCGTTAATTCCAGTTTCCGGGGGAAGGGCAAGTTTTTCGAGGAATGGTGCAAGCCCGTCCATTGTCTTGGGCAGTGCGCTGCTCGCCTCATTCACCGCCTGAAGCATGAGACGCTCAACGCCCGGCAAAAATCTCGTTACCTCGCTAAATTCGACGGTCGGCAATTTCTCGCGGGCGATGTGCAGCAGCG
>CAIVYV010000262.1 GCA_903910215.1 uncultured Pseudomonadota bacterium | reverse complement strand
CGACTCGCGCATCTCGCAGGGCGAGCCAACCGCGCAGTACGCGATACAGAACCCAAACACCGATGACCAAGAATCCGAGCGCGGCGGTCGCGAACCCGACGAGGATCAGCATCAACGGCGCCGAGAGCACCAGTACGATGATGCTGGTGAGGAATGCCCACCAGAACGTACGGATCTGCCAGCGGAAGTGGCTCTCGAGCCACGTCTCACGAGCCTCGCTACGACGCGCATAGTTCATCACGACGGCAATGATCGAGGGCAAACCAAAAATGAAGCTGCCGACGATCGTTGCGGCACCTGTGATCCCGATCAGCACCGACAGCGCATGCAAGCCGTAGATCACGTGCGTGTAGGTGACGAGCGAGGGATCTGGTGTGCGCGCGAAGTCGTTCATCGGCGATTGATCACGGCCATGGTGATGCGGGAAATGCAGACGAGTTGTCCGCGATCGTTATGGATTTCGATGGACCAAACCTGACTGCGTGCGCCGGCATGCAGAAGATACGTGGTTCCGGTCACGCGCTCGCCCTTCGGCACCGGGCGCAAATGGTTCGCGTTGATCTCTTGCCCGAGCACGCGATGCGCATCATCCATGGTGGCGTTCGAAGCGGTGCTCGCGAGCGTCTCGGCAAAAGCGACCGATGCACCTCCATGCAATACACCCATGGGCTGACAACTGCGTTCATCGACGGGCATCGTGCCGCGCAGGAAGTTCGGCCCAATTTCGGTGAAGACGATACCGAGTCCTTCGACCATCGTACCTTTAGCGTATGAATTGAGCCCTTCGAGCGTGAGATCCGCGCGCCAAGGCACCGGGAGTCCACTCATTTTTCGTCCACCTTGTTAGCTCGTAGTTCGGCACCGACACGACGATACGCTTCGCGGAACGGAATGCCCTCGCTCACCACCAGTTGATTGGCACGCTCGGCAGCATGAATCGACGGATCGAGCGTGACGTTCGCAGGCTTGAAGCGCATCGCATCGATCGCGGGCGGCAGTATGGCCGTGCTCGCGAGCGCAAGATCGATGCCGCGGAACAAGGGCAGTTTCAGCAACTGCAGATCGCGCTGATAGCCCGAAGGCAACTTCGCGAAAATGCCGAGCGCTTCGACGAGGCAGCCATGCGCCGTCGCCGTTCGACCGCGCAACAACTCGAATACATCGGGGTTGCGTTTCTGCGGCATGATCGACGAGCCCGTCGTGAACTCATCCGGCAATTCGAGGAAAGCAAATTCCTGGGTGTAATAGAGACAGACATCGGCTGCGAATCGGCCGAGGTCTTGCATCAACAGGGCGATCTCGAACAATAGTTGCGATTCGGCCTTGCCGCGCGAGAGCTGCACCGCCGTGACCGGTTCGTGTACCGATTCGAAGTCGAGAGCTTGAGTGGTGGCATCGCGATCAAGCGGCAAACCCGGGGTGCCGTAGCCTGCTGCAGACCCGAGCGGATTCTTGCCGAGGCGCCGCTGCACGGCACGCAAGCCTGCAGCGTCATCGCGTAGTTCTGCTGCAAAGCCGCTCGCCCACAGCGCCACCGAACTCGGCATCGCCTGCTGCATGTGGGTATAGCCTGGCAGTTCGAGATCGCCCTCGCGAGCGGCGAGTCGTGACAAGGCGAGTGCCACGGCTTCGGCCCCTTCGGCGGTTTGTTCTGTCGCATCGCGCAGATAGAGGCGAAGCGCGGTGAGAACTTGATCATTGCGTGAGCGGCCGAGATGCACGCGCCCGCCGGCGGCACCAATGAGCGCTGTTAAGCGTTTTTCGAGCGCCGTCTGACCGTCTTCATCCGCGAGCTCGATACGCCAATCACCTTTGGCGTGCGAGGCGATCAATGATTCGAGACCACTCTCGATGGCTTCACAATCTTCGGCTGAGAGCAGCCCCTGTGCGTGCAGCATCTGAGCATGGGCGATCGACGCGCGTGCATCGTAGGGAACAAGGCGCTCATCGAGAGCATGATCCTCTCCCGCCGTGTACTGCAGCACGCGCTCATCGAGCGGTGCGCCCTTGTCCCAGAGTCGTGTCATGCGCGAGCCGAGTGTGCAGCGGCGAGTTCTGCGGGCGCAAGTTTGCCGATATCGGCGACGACGAGCGTGCCGGTGCCCTCATTGGTGAAGACCTCGGCCAGGATCGCATCCGCCGCTTTGTAGGAAATGACGTGCACACGCTGCACACCACCCTGAATCGCTGACTCGATCGCCTTCGCCTTGGGCAGCATGCCATCGACGATACGCTTTTCGTCTTTGAGGCGCTTGAGACCGGCGAGATCGGTGTACGAGATGACTGAGGTGGGATCCTCGACGCGCTCAAGGATGCCGGGTGCGCCCGTGCACAGCACGAGCTTCTCGGCACCGAGGGCAGCGCCGATGGCCGCTGCAACCGTATCGGCGTTGATGTTGAGCAGCGTGCCCGAGTCGTCGCTCGAGAGCGGCGAGATCACCGGCATCAAGCCGTTGTCGAGCAGTTTTCGGATGACGTCGGTGTCGATGTAGTCGATGTCACCGACGAAACCGTAGTCGACGGTCGCATCGCTGCTCTGCAGTTTCACAGGCGCGCGTTTATGCGCCTGGATGAGACCGGCGTCCACGCCGCTGATACCGATCGCCGGTACGTCGAGTTCGCGGCAAGTGGCGAGAATGCGAGTATTGATGAGGCCACTCAGCACCATCGCCGTTGCATCGATTGAACGTTCGTCGGTCACGCGACGGCCCTCGATCATTTGCGTGGGCACCCCGAGCTTTTCCGTCACCTCCGTCAACTGCGGGCCACCACCGTGCACGAATACGACGCGTACGCCGAGCGAGTGCAGGATCGCGATCTGCTCGATGATATTGCGCGTCGCTGCCGGATCGCCGAATACGCCGCCGCCCGCTTTCACGACGAACGTTTTGCCCTTGAACAGGCGGATGTAAGGCGCTGCACCACGCAGGGCACGGATCACGGCCGAGGGGTCGGGGCGATGCATGATCATCGTTGAGATACTCCAGTCGAAAGCAGTCGATGTAACACCGCCATTTGGGCGGGCAAACGGTTGTACGCCTCTTGCAGCACAATACTGCGCGGGCCGTCGAGGATGTCATCGGCAACGGCGACGTTGCGCCGCACCGGCAAGCAATGCATGAACTTGCAGTCTGCCGCAGCAGTGTCGAACCAGGATTCACGCACGCACCAGTCGCTGAGGTTGGCACGCAGCGCAGCATCAGCTGCCGCGTCACCATAGTGCGCCGTCGAGCCCCATTCTTTGGCGTAGAGCACATGCGCACCTTGCATGGCGGTCGTACGGTCAGTCGTTTCGGTGACCGAGCCGCCGGAGGCGGCCGCAGCGGCGCGAGCTTTTTCCATGATCTGCGACGGAAGCGCATAGCCTTCTGGGCGCAACACCACGACTTCCATGCCGCGTTGCGCTGCCATATGCACAGTGGCTGCCGGCACGGCGAGCGGCGTGACGCGCGGGTGATTCGCCCACGACAGTACGAACTTGGCGCGTTGCGGGACTTTGCGATCCTCGAGTGTCTTCCAGTCGGCAAGCGCTTGGCAGGGATGATTGATGGCCGACTCGAGGTTGACCAGTGGCTTGTTGACGACTGATGCCATGGTTTTGAAAGCGGTCTCGGCAAGATCGTATTGCAAATCTTTGCCTTCAGCGAAAGCGCGAATTCCAAGTGCATCTGCATAAGAGGCGAGCACAGGCAGGCCTTCGCGTACGTGCTCTGCTGCGCCGCCGTTCATGATGGCGCCAGTGCGCGTCTCGAGTTGCCATGTGCCTTGGCCCGGCGTGATGACGAACGATGAGCCACCGAGTCGCATCATTCCCACTTGGAATGACGACAAGGTGCGCAGCGATGGATTGAAGAACACCAACCCCAATATTTTGCCGGCAAGCGCTT
>CAIVYV010000261.1 GCA_903910215.1 uncultured Pseudomonadota bacterium | reverse complement strand
GCCATCGAGGTGCTGCGTGGACCGGCCAGCCAGAGTTACGGTGCAAACGGAGTCCATGGCGCCATTAACGTCATCACGCCCGAGGTGGCCGATCTCGCGCCGGCGCAGATTTCGCTCGACAACGGCTCGGATGATTTTTTGAGCGTACGCGTGTCGCTCGCCGGCGATCGCTTCGCGCTGCAAGCACTGCTGCGACGCGACGGCGGGTTTCGGCAAGACTCGCCCGTCGATGAGTACAAATGGAATTTGGCTTTCGATGAGAGTCGAGGCAGCGACCAACTAAAACTACGTGTGGCCGCCACGCGCCTCGATCAGCGAACGGCCGGTTTCGTGCGCGGCTTCGAAGCTTATCGCGATCCTGTGTTGAGATTAAGCAATCCCAATCCGGAGGCTTTCCGCAAAGCCGAATCACAACGCGCCTCGCTACGCTGGATTCGTGAAGCGTGCGACGAGTGCCGCGAAGAGTGGCGCGCCATCCTGCGTCACTCCGAGATGACTTTCCTCCAGCACTTCCTGCTCGGTAAGCCCCTGGAGTCGAACAAGCAGACAAGCGCTAGGCTCGGTTGGCAACGCAGCGCCCCCTGGAGCGAGACGTTACAAGCCAGCGTCGGTGCGGAAATCGAGTGGGCAGATACCGCGCTGCTCGAAATTCAGGCCACACCCACGCTCGAGGGCACGGCGGCCGCGCGCGCGATCCGGCCCGCGGGCCGACATTACGACTACCGCACGACAGTCACGGGCATCGCGCTGCAAGCGGCTCTGCGCGGTGACTATGCTCGCTATGGCTGGCAAATCGGCGTGCGCGCCGATAGTACACGCTACGACTACGACAATCGCATGTTGGCAGGTAATACGGCCGAAGACGGCACACCTTGCTCCTTTGGCGGCTGCCTGTTCAGTCGACCAGAGGACCGCCGTGATCAGTTCGATAATCTGTCACCGCGACTCGAGTTCAACTGGAACGCGACGGACCGACACCGGGCTTACGTCGCTGCGACGACCGGTTTTCGACCGCCGGAGATTACCGAGTTGTATCGCCTGCAACGCAGTCAACGGATTGCCGATCTCGACTCCGAGAACATCCGTGCAGTCGAGGTGGGCTGGCGTCACGTCGGCGAGCGTGGTTTTTGGCATGTTGCCGCGTTCGATCAAATAAAACGCGAGCTCATCATCCGCGATGCCAATGGCTTCAACGTCACAGGTGGTCGTACGACCCATCGCGGCATCGAGTGGGAATGGCGCCGACAACTCGGCGATGCTTGGCTCATCGGCAGCAGTGGCACCCTCGCCCGTCACCGCTACGACTTCGATACTGTGATCGAAGGCGGTGAGACGATCGTCCGTGGACGCGATGTCGATACCGCACCGCGCCGACTGCAGACGGTGATGCTACGTTGGTTGCCGAAAACCGACTGGGATCTGACGCTCACGGGCTCTGATGTCGGCGCGTATTTCGCCGATGCGGCCAACGAACATCGCTACGCTGGGCATCGCACGGCGAGCCTTGCGATCGGCTGGCAGGCGACACCGCGCTGGCGTATCACGCTCGACATCGACAACCTGACCGACGAGCGCTACGCCGACCGTGCCGACTTTGCCCAGGGAGGCTGGCGCTACTTTCCGGGTCGTGATCGCAGCGCGTTCTTCGGCGTCGACTGGCGTGCACCCTGAGCAGGGAGTTTGCCAAGGGGAATCTGCTGCGTGATGCAATGGATGTTGCCGCCACCGAGTAGAATCTCTCGTGCCGGCACGCCGACTACCTGACGCTTCGGGAAAATCCGCCGTAGCTGAGCAAGCACTCGTTCATCATAACGAGCATCGAGCAAGGGCACGATGACACCGCCGTTAGCCAGATAGAAATTCACGTAACTGCCCGCGAGGCGTAGCCCACTCGAACGCGCCTGCGTGCCTGTCTTGCTGACGACGCCCGACGCTTCAATCGGATTGATGTGTAGCGGTCCCGGCATCGGCAACTTGTGAATGCGTAAGCGACGACCACGAGCATCGCGCGCTGCCTTCAGGCGCGCATAGGCATCTCTCGAAATCGCCGCTTGCGGATCCTTGGGATCGTCACACCATCCGAGGATGACTTCACCCGGCGCTGCGAAACACGCAAGGTTATCGATGTGACCGTCGGTCTCATCGTTATAAACGCCCTCACCCAGCCAGACGATGTGGCGTGCGCCCGTGTACTCGAGCAGCAAAGTCTCGATTCGTTCGCGCGATAGCGACGGATTACGATTGGAATTGAGCAAGCACTGCTCCGTCACGAGCAGCGTGTCCTC
Organism: uncultured Pseudomonadota bacterium; assembly: GCA_903910215.1. Lineage (GTDB taxonomy): Bacteria > Pseudomonadota > Gammaproteobacteria > Steroidobacterales > Steroidobacteraceae > UBA964. Next base: position 2,870 of record CAIVYV010000261.1, on the reverse strand, counting down.
GCCATCGGAGTGAATCGCACCACCTTCGCAAACGAGCGGCGCGCGGTAGCGCGCAAGACCTTCGATCGCGAGAACACGGCGCGCGACGAGTTCGTCCTGATCCCACGGGAAGTACAATCCGCCCTGTAACCCACCCCAGGCGTTGAAATGCCAATCGACGCCACGCACCTCGCCAGCGGCGTTGACGACACAGGTGGGCCCCACATCGCGCATCCAGGCATCGTCGCTCGACATGCGCAGCACACGGATCCGTGGCTCGAGCGCCCGACGCGCCTGATCGAAGTGACTCGGTGCGACACCGACCGTCACGGGCTCGAATCGGGCGATCGCATGCGCAACAGCAGCAAAGGCCCGCTGCGCAGGACCCGCCCCATCGCGCCAGTTGTCGGGTCGCGTCGGCCAGAGCATCCAGCAGCCTCTATGGGGCTCAAACTCGGCCGGCATCCGGAACCCATCGATCGCGGGGGTGGAGGCGATTTCAGTCATGAGACGATTGTAGTGCATGCGCGCCCGGCCCGACCGCTTGGCGAACGGCCGCGCGTGCTAGGATTCGGCCACGCGACGGCGGGGGTTTGTTCTGTTTGCCGCGCGTTTTTCGAGGAGTTCACAAGACCATGTCGACGGCTGCAAAAGTCACTCTGACGCCGCCCGCCGGGGGCGCCAAGATCACCATCGCGAACGGCAAACTCGCCGTACCCAACAACCCGATCATCCCGTACATCGAGGGTGATGGCACCGGCCCAGACATCTGGCGCGCCAGCGTGCGTCTGATCGACGCAGCGGTCGCCAAAGCGTACGGCGGACAACGCCAGATCCACTGGCTGGAAGTTTATGCCGGCGAGAAGTCGAACAAGCTGTTCAACACTTGGCTGCCGGATGAGACGGTCGCCGCTTGCCGCGAATACCTCGTCTCGATCAAAGGCCCGTTGACCACCCCGGTCGGCGGCGGCATCCGCTCGCTCAACGTCGCGCTGCGCCAGTTGCTCGACCTTTACGTGTGTCTGCGCCCCGTGCGCTGGTTCAAGGGCGTGCCCTCGCCTGTGAAGGCGCCGGAAAAGGTCGATATGGTGATCTTCCGTGAGAACACCGAGGACATCTACGCCGGTATCGAGTTCGAGCAAGGCAGCGAAGACAACGCCAAGTTCAAGGCGCTCTTCAAAGAACACTTTCCGAAGGCCTACGCCAAGATCCGTTTCCCGAACACCTCGGGTATCGGCATCAAGCCGGTTTCACAGGAAGGCACGGATCGTCTGTTCCGTGCAGCTGTCGAATACGCCATCGTCAATGGACGCAAGAGCGTGACGATCGTACACAAGGGCAATATCCAAAAGTTCACGGAAGGCGCCTTCCGTAACTGGTCATACGCCCTCGCCGAGCGAGAATTCCCCGGCCAAACCTACGGCTGGGAACAGTGGGAGCGCACCAAGGCGGAGAAAGGCGAGAAAGCCGCCAACGCCGAGATGGATGAAGCGAAGAAAGCCGGCAAGGTCATCATCAAAGATGCGATCGCCGACATTACCTTGCAGCAAGTGCTCACTCGTCCCGATGAGTTCGACGTTCTCGCCACCTGTAACCTCAACGGCGACTACCTCTCTGACGCGCTCGCCGCACAGGTGGGTGGCATCGGCATCGCGCCGGGCGCCAACATCAACTACGTCACGGGTCACGCTGTGTTCGAGGCCACGCACGGCACCGCGCCGAAGTACGCCAACCTCGACAAGGTCAACCCTGGCTCGGTCATCCTCTCGGGCGAGATGATGCTGCGCTACATGGGCTGGACCGAAGCGGCCGACGCGATCATCACTGCCATGGATCGCACCATTGGCCAGAAGACAGTGACGTATGACTTCGCGCGCTTGATGGAAGGCGCGACCGAGGTCAAGTGCAGCGAATTCGCTGACGCTCTCATCCGCAACCTCTGACGGATAAGACGGTGACCGCCGACGCATTCATCGACGATTGCGCTCGGCGGATCACCGTCGCCTTCGAAGGCTATAACGCAGCCTTCCGGGAGATCACGCGTCGCGCTCCCGTTCGATTCGAGAACTGCGATTGGGCTGCCTCGCAGCGAGACATCGTCGAGCGCATCGAGCTCTACGATCGCTGGGTTAACGCTACCGTCAAAGACCTACGTCAGGCGCTCGGTGAATCGGCGCAGGACCGGCAGCTGTGGTCGCAAATCCGTGATCGCTTTTCGAATCGACTCATCGGCACGGTCGATGCGGCCTTCGTTCGGACTTTTTTCAGCTCGGTCTCACGCCGTCTCTTCGGCACACGCGGCGTCGATATCGACCTCGAATTCGCCGCGGTGGATCTCGATCCTCTCGCCGATGCCGAACAAGCCGCCGAATTACAGCACTACGTCAATCGCGGCGACCTATCGCTGCTGATCGAGGATCTGCTCGGCGAACTTCCGCTGCGCTGCCGCTGGATCGATTTTGATCGCAGCGTCAGGCACACCACGAGCGATATCGCCGAGGTGTTGCGCAATGGCGGCTTCGGCGAGGCCGATCAATGCGTACGGCAAATCGAAGTTCTGCGACCGCTGTTTTTCCAGAGCACCCGAGCCTATCTGGTCGGACGGATCCAACTAGCCGAAGGATATCTTCCCCTGTTGGTTGCGCTACAAAACACTGAGCGCGGGATGCTGGTCGATGCCGTCATGCTCCACGAGAGTGATGTCAGCATCGTCTTTGGCTTCACTCGCACGTACTTCCATGTCGATCTCGAGCGTGTGGTCGAAACGGTGGTTTTCCTACGCAAGATCTTGCCGCGCAAACCACTCTCGGAACTCTTCACGGTGTTAGGTCGCGCCAAGCAAGGGAAGACCGAGCGTTACCGAGAATTGATGAGCCACCTTGCGCGCTCGG
>CAIVYV010000260.1 GCA_903910215.1 uncultured Pseudomonadota bacterium | reverse complement strand
TAGCGCTCCAATCCTCAGGCGGCCAGATCGCGAGGCAATCGAAGATGCGTAGTACGTCGTGCACACTCTGCGGCATATCGGAGCTGCCGAGAACAACCGGCGATCCGACTCGAAAAATACCCGCCTTCTCTCGTCCGATATCCTCACGTGTAGGCCCGAGCCACTCCATGTGATCGAGTCCAACCGACGTGAGCACGGCGACATCGGCATCAATGATGTTGGTCGCATCCAAACGACCCCCAAGACCGACCTCGATGATGGCGACATCCACCTTCGCGTCGATAAAGGCGAGGTATGCCGCCAACGTGCCGTATTCGAAAAACGTCAGCGCCACGTCCTCGCGCGCCGCCTCGATCCGTTCAAAAATATCGATCAACGACTCATCGTGGATCGGCGTTGCATCGATGGCGATGCGCTCGTTGTAGCGCTGCAGATGCGGCGAGGTGTAGGTGCCAACACGAAGCGACGAGTGACGCGCCAACGCGGTCAGATAGGCGACCGTCGAGCCTTTCCCGTTGGTACCGCCGACGATCACCGAGGGAATACGCCAAGGCAAGATGCCCAGTCGCGTAGCGACCGCGCGCACGCGGTCGAGGCCGAGTTCTATCGCGTTGGGATGTTGCGCTTGCTGATGCGCGAGCCAATCATCGAGGCGCATCGGACGACGGCGCGGGCTCGGGAGCAGGCTGCCGCATCAACATACGCAGTGACTGCGCGAGGCGCACGCGCATGTCGCGACGATCGACGATCATGTCGATCACGCCGTGCTCGAGCAGAAACTCGCTGCGCTGAAAACCCTCGGGCAACTTCTCGCGCACGGTTTGTTCGATGACGCGCGGGCCGGCAAAACCAATCAGCGCCTTCGGTTCGGCGACGTTGAGATCGCCCAACATCGCAAGACTCGCCGAGACGCCACCGGTCGTCGGATCGGTAAGAACGGAAATGAATGGGATACCAGCAGTCGACAACTCGGCGATCGCCGCACTGGTCTTGGCCATCTGCAGCAACGACAACAAGGCCTCCTGCATGCGCGCGCCGCCGCTCGCCGAGAAGCAAATCAGCGGTGTTCGATGCTTCAACGCATGATCGGCAGCGCGTCTGAAACGCTCACCCACCACCGAGCCCATCGAGCCGCCGAGAAATTGAAACTCGAACGCACAAGCGACGACGGGCATCGCCTCGAGCTGGCCCGCCATGACGATCAGCGCATCTTTCTCGCCGGTGCTCTTTTGCGCGGCTGACAAACGGTCTTTGTAGCGCTTGCTATCGCGAAACTTGAGCGGATCTTCCGGCGTGACTTTGCTCGCCAACTCAACGGCCGTGCCTTCATCGAGAAAGCGCAGCAGACGATCGCGCGCACCGATACGCATGTGATGCGAGCACTTCGGACAGACATACAAATTGCGCTCGAGCTCAGCTCGATAGAGCGGCGAGTCACAGGCTGTGCATTTGATCCACAAGCCCTCGGGGACCGATCGCGAACGCCGCTCGGTCTTGATCCGTGACGGAACGATTTTTTCGAACCAAGCCATGACCGCGACTATACCGGAACAGGCAAAGCGAAGGCCGCTGGGTAGTCGATTCGGCGCAGACAAAGCCCCTCCGCCGGGGCAGTCGGTGCGTTGAGCCGTCGATCACGGCTCGCAAGGAGTGTGGCGACCTCGTCAGCCCCCCTATCGCCACGGCCGACCGCCATCAGGAGCCCC
>CAIVYV010000259.1 GCA_903910215.1 uncultured Pseudomonadota bacterium | reverse complement strand
GATAACTCGGGGTTTTGGTGCAGATCGCGACGCCACTCGATGATCTTGGGCTGCAGGCTCTGCAGGGCAGCATCGACCTTGGCATTGATCGACTCCGCCGCCGCGAGTGTCGAGAGCGGCAGAAATGATGCTGCGACAAAACCCAAGATCTTGAGCGAACGAGTTGCGATGTGCTTCATGGAAAGGCGCCTCCCGAGCGCTCAGATCCGAACGAGTTCGAAGATCGACAGCTTACCTTTTCTTTCGCCGAGCGCCAGAAAGCGACCATCCGGAGACCAGCGCAGGCACGAGGGCTCAGAATCAGTCAGGTGCGCATCGATCGGCGTAGGAAACTTGCCCGGCAGCCACAACGATAACCGCCAATCGAGCCCTGCCGTCGCGAGAAAGTTTCCACGGGGCTGATAAGCCAGGCATTCGATGCGATCAGTATGACCTGACAGTTGCAGTGGCGATGAGCCCTCGGGACCTTTGCCACCGAAGTCCCATACGACGACGCGATCTGCTGCAGCGGTAGCGAGATAACGTGAATCGCCGCTCCAGCCGAGTTGATCGACCTTGCCGGGATAGCCGCGCATTTGCGAATCACGACCGGTGGCCAGATACCAAAAGTGCACGGAACCGTCTTGCGTACCGGCAGCGAGAAACTTGCCGTTACCACTGAAATTCGCCGTGATACAAGGTGCAGCCCAACGATAGTGGCGAACCGGATAACGCGGCGTCTCGAGTCGATGCACGGCAATGCCGCCGTTGATTGCTGCGGCTAGATCTCGACCGCTCTTATCGAATGCGAGCGCTGCGATCGCACCCTCGAGTGGCGGCAGCTCGTGCTGCAACTCCAGTCGCTCGTTCCAAAGCGAAATCTGCTTGCCGGCCGCGCTCGCAAGCTGCGATCCGTCGGGCGAGAACGTCAATTGAGTCGTCCATGCCTTCGAAGGTCTCTGTCGCCCCAGCACTTTTCCGTCCGTGGCATCGTAGAGTCGGACCTCACCATCCTGACCGCTGCTGACAAACACGGCATTCTTTGGATGCCAGGCAACGGCTAATGCGCCGAGACCGTGGCTACCGACCTCTCGGGCGGCAAGCGTGTCTTCACCATTCTCGATGCTGCATACCTTGCCCTCACCGCCCGCCACGGCAAGACGACTGCCGTCTATCGACCAAGCGATATCGACGATGTAATCGTCGATATCTACTTTGCCGCGGGGTTCGAGCAATGCCGGTGGTGATTTCATGACATCACGCGAAGCAGGAGTGGAAACCTGCCTCGAGCTCCTGACGATCCAGATTTCGACCGATGAAGACTAAGGTGTTCATCCGATCGACTCCTGCAGGCCACGGGCGCTCCAACTGACCATCGAACATCATGTGCACCCCGTGGAACACGTAGCGACGCGGCTCACCCTTGATCGAAACGACGCCCTTCATTCGGAAGATGTCGGCACCGCGACTCTTAAGCAAATACGACAGCCAATCATTGAGCTTGGTGGGATCGACCGCGCGCGGATCGGTCAGCCCAATGGATGAGATCTCCTCATCGTGATGATGTGAAGCAAAGCGCCTCTCGGCGATCGGCTTCACTCCCTCGATGCGCAGACCGAATTCGATCGGCGCATGCTCGACGACTAATGCGTAGCGCCCCGCGCTCGCGATATCGATATGGAAGTGACTTCCATCATGCCCCACGTCGATACGATAAGTTGTGTTGGCTGGCTTCAAAGTTCCGCCGCAAACGATCTGCTGCCCTTCTTCGGCGAACGCACGAACAGCCGGCTCGATGCAATCGGCGAGCGAGGTAGCGGGCTCACCCGCGCCAGCGCTCAACAATGCGACGGCCAAGCCACCTTCATGCGCGTGATCGTGACCATGATGCTCGTCGTGATGCTCATTCTCGTGGTGATGATCATGTTGATGATGAGCATGGTCACACTCACCATCGTGGTGATGCTCATGATGATGGTGATCGTGCGTATCACCACCCGTTCGAAGCTCGTGACGACCCGCCGCCAAATCGCAGAGCCCAGCCCACTCGAACGGATATTGCGGCTCCAGGAACGTCGAATCCACCGCCAACGCACGCTCGAGATCGAACGCCCCGACGTCGAGCACACGCTCTACAGGCACGTCGGCATTACGGGTCCGGAAGATTTTCGCAGTCCCGTTAATTGCGCGGATGCGGCGCTCGATGCGCTCGAGTTCCGCTTCGCTCACGAGATCGACCTTGTTGAGCAGGATCACGTCGGCGAAGGCGACTTGCTCACCGGGCTCTTTCATTTCGTCGAGATGCTTCTCGATGTGATGCGCATCAATAACGGTGACGATGGCATCGAGCAAAAACTGCTGCTTGAATTCGTCGTCAAGAAAAAACGTCTGAGCGACCGGGCCCGGATCTGCCATGCCGGTCGTTTCGACGATGATGTAGTCGAACTTATCGCGACGCTTGAGGAGCTGCCCCAGGATACGCAGCAGATCGCCGCGGACGGTGCAGCAGATGCACCCATTGTTGGTTTCGAAGATTTCCTCTTCGGCGCCAATGACGAGCTGATGATCGATGCCGACCTCACCGAACTCGTTTTCGATGACAGCGATCCGCTTGCCATGATTCTCGGAGAGAATGCGGTTGAGCAACGTGGTCTTTCCAGACCCCAGAAATCCCGTCAGGACGGTGACGGGCACCCGATCCGTGGTAGCCATATAGTGACGCATGATAACGTACGGCATGGCCAAAACCGGCGAGTCACATGCCTCTCCTCACGACCACCAGAGCTGCATCCAGCACGCTCTCGATACGGCCGCCAACCTTTGTGAGCAACGCGGACTGAACCTGACTCCGATCCGCCGACGGGTGCTTGAGATCGTGTGGCGATCACACGAACCGATCGGCGCCTACCAAATCCTGGCGGAACTCGCCAAAGAGCGCGACAAGGTGGCTCCGCCGACCGTCTACCGTGCGCTCGACTTCCTGATCGATGCCGGTCTCGTGCATCGCATCGATTCGCTCAACGCCTTCGTCGGCTGTGGCGAACCCACCCAACCGCATATCGCTCAGTTCATCGTGTGTCGCCGCTGCCATCGGGTCGCCGAAATCGACGATCCGACAATCAATGCCCTGCTGACCGAGCGCTCCCGAGAAATCGGTTTTCGTATCGAGCCTAGCTCGCTCGAACTCAAGGGACTGTGCAGCGATTGCGAGACTGCAGCGTCGTAGTGATTCAGCCCTAGCGGGCGATCAAGAAGATACCGCCAAGTAACAAAACAACACCCACTAGACGGGTGGCATCGACGGGCTCGCGTGCGAAGCCAAGCAAGCCATAGTGATCAACGATGATCGAGGCGATCATCTGACCGCCGACCGTCAAGGCCAGCAGCAACAGCGCGCCGAGGCGCGGACCGGTGAAGGTCGCAGTCGCGACATAGGCGGCGCCGAGAGTTCCCCCGAGCCAGGCCCACCAAGGCACGGCCGAGAACTGCTCGCGCGTCGGCCAATCGACCCGAAAGGCTGTCAGCAACAATACGAGCAACACCGTGCCGACGATGAAGTTGCCCAGAGCGGCGAGCGGTGCACTGCCGAGGGCTCGGCTAACCGCCATATTGAATGCCACCTGTACGACAAGGCCAGCACCCACGAGCAAAGCCAAAACCATGGAAACGGTTTTCATCGAACTCACCCCTGTCGCAGCCAGCGCTTCGAAACCCAATCACGAAGTGCGCGGTAACGGGCGATACGCAAAATCAGAAACCAGAAAAAACGCTTCCGCCACGGCACCGGCCGTGGCGGAATCGCTTGGAAGACAACCGCAGACACATCCTCGTGCATGACGAGGAGCATAGCCTGCTTAGAAGGTGTAGCGCATCGTCACACCCCAGGTCGTCAGGCGCGGGTGGGCGACGGTGTAACGGAACGGGAAGAACGTACCGCCAGAAATCGTCCCGTTCGGCAGCGTGTTGCTGAAGAAGACGTCACGGAAGGCGCCAGTCGGGGCGTCCTCGCCGGTCAAATTGCGTCCCCACAACTCGACCGACCAAGCATCGCCACGCAGACCCATGCTCGCATTGACGTTGGTGGCACGCGGCACGATGGTCTGATTGGACGCATCGGCGAACTGCTTGCCGCGGTGCGAGATGTCCGTCCGGAAGAACCAGTCACGATCGGATCCCACCGCTCGCGAAAGCTGGATACCCGCGTTCGCCTGCACCTTCGAGGTACGCAAAATTTGATTACCGGAAATGTCGCCCGTCGGTGCATAGGTCGGGAAGTCGACGAAGCTATCGACACGGGCGTTGTCGTATTTCGGATCTGCGTAGGAGATGCCGAAGTTCAGATCGAGCCCGCGCATCGGGCGGGCGATCACCGAGAACTCCACCCCATCGACCGAAGCATCACCCGCATTCACGTTGATGCCTGTCGGCGTGACGATATCCTGACCGCCGATGTTCGAGACCACCTGCGGAATCACGATGTCCGACCAGTCGAGGTGATAGATATCGAGCTCGAGACCGAGGCGGCGGTCAAAGTATTCGGACTTCACGCCAAACTCGTAGCTCATCAGAGTCTCTGCGTCGAAGGCGCCCGGCAGCGTCACGTCCACCGTCGGCGCGCTCAACAAGCGCACCGTCGTCGGATCGAAATCACCGGACTTCTCGGAATGTGCGACGGCAAAATAAGCAGTCACGTTGTCGAGCGGCTTGAAACGCAAGGTGCCGCGCCAGCTCAACAAATCCCAAGTTTCTTCGCCTTGTGCATTCGTACGGATATCACGGAACGCACGCGTCTCCTCGGTGTAGCGAGCATCGACCGAGCCCGTGAACTTTTCGGTGAAGTCGTACTCGAATGCTGCGAACACCGCTGGGGCATCGGCGTTTTCAAAGAAAACGGGCTCTAGTCGACCGCCGCCCTGCGGATCGGTGAAGTACGGCAGGAAAGCCGCGTTACCGGCACCCGGTGCAAAATCGCGGACCGTCGTCGGCCCTAGCGCCGTACAGGCAAGGCAGAAGGAGTACAAGTCGACCGGCAAGCGGGCTGTTGCGAGTACGCCATCCACACCCTCGCTCGACTCGCGATCGTAGTAGTACGCACCAACCGTATAACGCAGCGTCGCCTCTCGATCACTGGCGTAGCGAATCTCCTGACTGATTTCTTCGACTTCGACACCACCGCCGATCTGCAGCAATCCGGAGGTGAATTGCTTAGTCGGCCCCGTGACTAGGCCAAGCCCCGGAATGTTGCGCGTCGGCGTCGGCTGGTAGGTGTAGATCAAGGGCAACGATGAACTGCGGTTGCCATCGACGACAAAGCCTTGCGTCACGCGCGAAAAACCACTGATGGCATCGAGCGTCGCACCGTTGGCCATATCCCAATGCAACTTGAGGTTACTGCGCGAGACGTGACGCTTCTCGCCGGTGGCCCCGCTCTCGATCTGCAACGAATCTCGGTCGACCGAGGGCAGTTCGCCGCAGTAGTTCAGCAAGCGACTCGAGCGCGGCGCGGCAACGCCAAGATTGATGTCGCGCACACGACGATCTTCGCAGTTGGCGGCTACCGTGTTGGCAGCCGAGCCCGCAATACGGTCGTCGGAGATATAGAGACCGAGTTGAGCCTCGAAGGTATCGCTCGGCGCCCAGATCAAAGAACCGTTGAGCGTGCGGTAACGATACCCGCCGATGTCCTCGCGACGACCATTGCCGCTGTACTGGTTCTCATAAGAACCGTCCCACTCGTCCTGCGTCACCGACAAGCGCCCGGAGAGCCCGGCGTCAGTCAGCGGTCCACTCAAAGTCAGCGCCGCGAGCCGCTTACCGTCGTTACCGACCGTGACGGTCGTCTTGCCCGAGAACTCGCTGCTCGGACGCGCGGTCACGTAGTTGATGGCGCCGCTGAAAGCGTTGCGCCCATAGAGCGCTGCCTGCGGGCCCTTCACCACCTCGATACGCTCGAGGTCGAGCTGATTGAAGTTGATACCTTCGCGACCGGCGACGTAAACGCCATCGAGGAAAATGGCCGTATTCAACTCGCCGAAAATATCGATGGGGGCGACACCACGAATCACGGGTGCGGGCAAAAACTCGCCGAGCACATTGGAGAAGGTCAGGCCCGGCGTGAACGCGGCCACATCGTCCAGGTTGGCGATGCCGCGCGCTTCTATCGCTTCAGCGGTGAAGGCTGTGATCGCGAGCGGGACGTCGAGCAACTGCTCGCTGGTTTTGCGGGCCGTGACGACGACTTCTTCGAGGACCGCGACGTCGGCTGCAGTCTCAGTCGTTTGCTGCGCCAGAGCAGGAGAACCCGCAGCGAACGCGAGCATGGCGACCATCGGGGCCGCGACAAGACCGTGGGGTGAACGTGGTTGTTTCATGATCTAGCTTCCTCAACATCCGTGCACTTGTGTTTTAGGTTTCGCTATGCGAAACGTGACCCTGTTGCGGTTACGAAAACCGGGTGACCTTCCCCCTTCCCTGACATCACCGTTCAACCGGGGGCGGAATTGGAACACGGATACCAGCACTGCAGCGCGGTTTAATAAGACTAATTCTCAATTAAGTGCCCTTAATCGACCAACTAGCGGTCATTTGAGCCCCAGAGGATCGACAAAGCTATGAGCAAGAAAACCTCCTCCAAAATCGACCGCCGCGCCCTACTAACCGGGGTCGCCGCCGCCAGCGTCGCCGCTGCCACCGCCAACGCGGATAACACCCCCTCGCCGGCCGCGAGCAACGCCCCAGGCGCTGGATCGATCGCCGTTGCACAACGTGGCTCCTATGAAAAAGTCGCGCTGAAGCAGGACTTCATCAACGTCGCAGCTATCCAATCGCAGCTCTATTCCATCGATCTGCGCGACAAAGCAGCCACCAACAAGCGCAATCTGCAGCGCGTGCTACGCCTGATCGATCTTGCCCAGAACTCGCCCGAGGAGTGGAACGGCGAACGCCGCTGGGGATCGAAAGTCGATCTCATCTGCATGCACGAGTTCCCCATTCAGGGATTCCAGCCTTGGACTCGCAAGGAACTCAATCAGATTGCTTACGAACTACCGGGGCTTGAGTCGGAAGCTATTGGCGAACGCGCGAAACGCTACGGCTGCTACATCTCTTTCGGCTGTTACGCCAAAGAAAAAGACTGGCCGGATCACGTGATCAACATGTCGGTATTGGTTGGTCCAGATGGCAAGATCGTTAGCAAACAGTGGAAAGCTCGAAACATCTTGGGCCTCTTCGGCGATGGCGCGCTGATCGGCACTACGGTCTATGACGTACTCGATCGTTACGTGGAAATGTACGGCTGGGATGCCGTTCTCCCCGTTGCGCGCACCGATATCGGCAACATCGCCATCACCGCGGTAGGCGCCGAGCCGATGCTATATACCTGCCTCGGCCTCAAAGGAGCTGAGATCCTAGTGCTATCGGTGACCGGTGGCAGCAATGCAGAGTCAGCCATCCAAACGGCCCGCGCAAACCGACTTTATACGATGGGCGTCGGTAACGCCGTGTCGCCAAACAATATCGGCTTCCCAGAATCTTCCGGTACTCGCGATGAAGGAACCGTCATCGTCGATCCGCGCGGCACCGTGCTCGCCAAAACGGACAATCACCACGAAGACATCATCACCGCGCGGATCCCGATCGCAGACTTCCGCAAGACCCGACGTGTGCAAGAGCTGCCGATGGCGCTGATGTTACCGGTATTCCAGCAGTATCAGCCGACGTTCCAACCCAACGCCTTCATGGACAAGCTGCCAGCCACTTACCAGGAAGCCGGTGAGATCGTTCGCAAACGCATGTCCATGAAGTCGGGCAGCTAAGATGTCGGATAATGCCGTTGTCGGCGCAGCTCTCGCCGCGCTGCAAGCCAAGGTGGGCCAGGAAGTTCATGTCAGCGACTGGATGACGATTACCCAAGATCGCATCAGTCAGTTCGCAAAAGCGACGGATGATCACCAGTGGATCCATGTGGACGCCGAGCGCGCCGCCAAAGAATCGCCGTATGGAAAAGCGATCGCGCACGGTTATCTCACGCTATCTCTCCTCGTTCCGTTGCGCGGGCTCGTCGATGAAAGTAAACCCTACGCGAACGGTGTACGTAGTGTGATCAACTACGGTCTAAATAAATTGCGCTTCCCGAATGCCGTCCGGGTCGACTCGCGTATCCGGGGTCGCTTCACGCTGGTGGCCGTCGAGCCGGTGGCGCCAGCGGTATTGCAAATCACTGAGCAATATCAGGTCGAGATTGAAGGCGAGACCAAACCCGCATGCATCGCCGAAACCGTGATGCGGCTCTTCTTTTGAGGCTCCGCTGAGTATGTCGGCTGTTTTCCTTGATTATGCGACCGTCGACGACGGTGATCTCGATCCGACCGCCTTACAGGCCAGCGCATCTGGCCTGCGATTTCTGGCCAACACCCCGCAATCTGGCGTTATCGACGCGATACGAGATTGCGAGATCGTATTACTCAATAAACTCAAAATCACCGCCGAGGTGATGACTGCATCGCCAAAGTTGCGACTGATCGCACTCTCAGCGACGGGAACGAACAATATCGACCTCGTAGCGGCAGCCGAACACGGCATTGCCGTATGTAATATCCGTGACTACTGCACTGCGTCGGTCGTGCAGCATTCGCTCGGTACGCTGCTGATGCTCACTCATCGCCTGCGTGAATACTCGCGAATGGCGATCGATGGCACGTGGTCACGCAGCCAGCATTTCACGCTGCTGACTCATCCAATTCGGGAGCTGCACGGCCTGACGCTCGGTATCGTGGGTTACGGCGTGCTCGGTCAGGCGTTTGCCAATGCCTGTCAAAGCGCGCTCGGTATGAAAGTGCTGATCGCCAATCGTCCGGGTGAAGCGGCGCAAGCAGGACGAGTCGATCTCGAGGAAATGCTGCGGCAGGCGGATGTCGTCTCACTGCACTGCCCTTTGACCGAGCAAACCCGACATCTACTCGATGCCCGACGTCTCTCGCTCATGAAGCGCGATGCAATCCTCATCAATACCGCTCGTGGCGCACTCGTGGATCTCGATGCTCTCGCCGCGGCACTGCGGGCAGGCCGCCTAGGCGGCGCAGCCATCGACGTGCTCCCCGAAGAGCCGCCTGTGTCAGGTAGTCCGCTGTTCGCCGAGGATCTGCCCAATCTCATCGTGACCCCACACACTGCTTGGGCGGCCCGTGATGCTCGGCAGCGCTGTCTAGACGAAATCGCCGCCAACATTGTTGATTGGCGCCAAGGTGGTCGACGCGGCCGGGTGGTCTGATCATCACCCATAAGTTTCGGTAATACATCCTTGCGGTGGTTACCGACTCGCTGAACGTCGGGAATAGGCTAAAATCCGCCCCCCGACTCGCCGGGCATTCTTTGATCAGCAGGCCTCTCATCATGCTTACCGTGACCCGGTTCCGACTGACTTTGCTCGCCGTCACTCTCGCGCTGACTGCGTGCTCCAAGTCTCCAGCCCCAGGCGGCGGACAATCGGGTGGCGGCTTCGGTGGTCCGAGCGGATCCCCGCCGGCCGTCATCACGGGCGCGATGGAAACACGCCCCTTCGGCGTCGTCATCGAAGCCGTGGGCACGGCGCTCGCCAAAGAATCGGTCGAGATCACCTCGAAATCGACCAATACCATCACTGCCATTCGGTTCATCGAGGGCCAGCGTGTTGCAGCCGGTGCGGTGCTCGTGGAATTCGATCGCGCTCAAACGGCGGCCGCACTGGCCGAGGCTGAGGCCAACTTGATCGAAAGCCGCAACCAGTTCAATCGCGGCCGTGATCTGTCGGTGACGCAGGCGTTGTCCAAAGCACAGCTCGATCAACTCGAGACTGCCGTCAAAACAGGCGAAGCACGTGTCTCGGCGGCTAAGGCACGACTTGCCGACACGGTGATTCGCGCGCCGTTCGCCGGTCGTACTGGCTTTCGTCGCGTGTCCTTGGGCGGCCTCGTCAATCCGGGTAGCGTCATCACGACTTTGGATGACACCTCGATCATCAAGCTCGAGTTTTCCGTATCACAGACTTATCTCAACGATCTCAAGCCAGGCCTCGCCGTCGAAGCCGTAGCTGAAGGCTTGGGCGAGCGTGTGTTCAGCGGCAAGATCAGCGCCATCGACTCGCGTATTGATCCAGTGACGCGTTCGGTCACGGTACGAGCCGAACTACCGAATGCCAATGGCGACATCAAACCCGGACTCTTCATGAAGGTGAGCGTACGCGGCGCCGAGAAGCCGACCTTGATGATCCCGGAAGAGGCATTGGTGCCGGAACAAGGCCGCACTTACGTCTTCGTCGTTGAAGGCGGCGAGGCGAAGCGCCGTGAGGTCGACGTCGGCGGACGCGAACCCGGCAGCGTGGCGATTACAAGCGGCCTCACTGGTAACGAAACTCTCGTCGTCGAAGGCATGCAGCGCATCCGCGACGGCGTTCGCGTGACAGCAACGGCTCGCCCATGAACATCTCAGAGTTTTGCGTTCGTCGTCCCGTCTTCGCGACGGTATTGAGTGCGCTGCTCGTCATCTTTGGGCTCGTCGCGCTCGACCGATTGCCGTTGCGTGAATATCCCGATATCAACCGCCCGGTCGTCTCAATCGAGACGACCTATCGCGGCGCGTCAGCCAATGTGGTCGAGAACAAGATCACCCAGGTAATCGAAGATCGTATCGCGGGCATCGAAGGTGTACTGAAGATCGAGTCGGACAGCCGTGACGAACGCTCGAGTATCCGCATCGAATTCGATGTCGAGCGCGATATCGATGCGGCGGCCAACGATATCCGCGATCGCATCTCACGCGTACTGCAACAATTGCCGCCTGAAGCGGACCCGCCGCAGATCGCCAAGTCCGATTCGACTGCCGAAGCGGTCATGTTCCTGAGTTTCAACTCGGAGAAAATGACT
>CAIVYV010000258.1 GCA_903910215.1 uncultured Pseudomonadota bacterium | reverse complement strand
TTGCAACCGAAGGCTGCCTCAACAGATTGATGGCAAAACGCGCAGTACGTTCAGCGAGCGCCTTCGCGCTTGGCACATCAACCGGACGATGGAACACGAAGGCGGCTTTCACTGATGCATCCGGAAGGATCGTCGTGAGGGCACCCTTTCCGCTTCCTCCGTCTGGATATTGGCGCGTTGCCTTCTCACCAGCCTGGGATGGTGCGTTTTGTTCATCAATGAGAGCGCCCAGGTCCGCAAGGCCGCGGATCGTATTGAGCGTTGCGTTCTTCCTCTTCCCGGGCGCAAGTGCCTTGTCAAAGGCGCTTGGCAGCAGTACAAGTGGAACCACCACGAATGGAGTGGTGCCAAGCTTTTCTTGTGCAGCGTGTGCAACCAGACGGATGACGTCTGTGAAGAGGCCGCCGCCGGTACCGCCTGAGAGCGAGCCGCCAACCATGAAGTAGACGGTGCGCGAAGGATTGGCGTTGCCTGTGTACTCCTCAAGTTGTCCCATAGAAGAGTTGATGGACTCGAGTGGCCGTCGAAGATCGCGCATGAGCGCCTCAGCACCGAAGCGCTCCATGTAAGCGAATAGGGCAGCGCGACCGATTGTTGGGTACTGCCCAGCTCCAGTGGCTAGCGGGGCAAACGTTGGTTCATTGCCCCAGTCGCTCAGTTTTGGCGGAAGCCAATCTGCAACAATCGGCGCAGCTGTAGTAGAGCTGCGCAATAGGTTCGTCACATCGGATGAGGCATGACCGGCACTACTCAGGGACTTGATAAATGTCGCGGTCTTTGCCGCTACATCTCCAGCGCCCGGGATTAGTTCGTTTTGGAGAGTAACGAGCTCTTGCTCACTGAAGTCAAGATAGAGAGTCTGAAGGAATCCAGGAAGCTGGCGCGGTTCAAAGCCATCGAACGAGCCGCCACGCGCAATTAGGCGCCGCCCATCAGGGCCAGTAATCTCATCACGAAGCATCTGCTCAAGGCTGCGCCCAATATCGAGCCCAGTACCACCAACGCCGATATAGACCATTCGTGCTGCGAAACTCATTCCTTCATCCCCTTTAACTCTTCCTGCCTACTTACTACGTTGAGGTTCATCCCCATCCGCCACCAGATGACGAGGAGCCGCCTCCGTCCCAGCCAGAGCCGCCACCACCCCATCCATCAGAGCCCCTATCCGCACCCCACGTCGCCGTCGTTGATGCGCCGGCCGCATTGGCCAGCGAGACCGTGGTTTGAATGTTCTTCGGCCGCCCACCAAAGGCACGCAGCGTCACTTCTCGTTGCGTACCAGACGGGTCTGTCACGGTGAATGACTTCCCGGGCTCGGCAATCCCGCTCTCGCTGCGCGCGCGATCAATCCATTTGAAGCGTCCGCCCCCAAGGTTCTCAACTGCTAAGTGTGAAGTCGATTGAATGTCTCGGCGTAGACCATCAACATCACTCGGACTTAAGCTGCTGACAAAGCTCATCCCTGTCTTCGGGCCGCGCAAGAGATTTACCTGCGGGAACCCGGCAACACTCGCAACTACATATCCACGTGTTCGCTGGCGCCATGCCCAGATTGCAAAAGCAATTGCGGCGAGCAAGATAAGGAGAAGCAAGAGAAGGAGAAGTGGAATCAACCATGGGTTGCACCCGAACAAGCCTGAGCACGGCGTGAAGGCTCCTGATGCCTCGGACCAGCCCCCTGGGCCGACTCCGTTTTCTGCCGCAGCGCGACAGCGGTACTCGTCCCCATTTTGTAAACCATCTACCTGTACTTCTGGCAAGGTGTTCGACGCCGAGACTGTCTCGCCTCCGCTTGTCGGGATGCACTCGTACACATAACCACTGATTGGAGAACCATTGTCTGCTGGCTGCTCTACTGCTACGTCTGCAGATCCATCACCACCTGAAACAGAAGGTGGTTGCGGCGCGTCCGGAACCGAAGCTTTCTTGTTCACTTCGACACATGTGATCGCCGCAAACGCATCTGCAACCCTTTGTCCAGCCTCCTCCCCTGAGTCGAATACGACCTTGTTCCAGTCAATTCGTCCCGCTGCATTATCTAATCCAGGGCATGCAGGTAGGTTTGTCGTATCCCGCAGCGCTGTAAGATCAGCTTCAGCTTCGGCTGACACCCCTAGGCCAACTGGTAGTACTGCTCTTTGGTCTAAGCGAATCAAATTGTCGAGGATACGCTCTAGCCAGGTTTTTTCTTTCGGAATTCTCCCCGCGGTACCTGTGTGATCACCATCGGTAAAGAAGATTATTGCAGGGCGCTTCGTACCACCATCTTCAAGTAGGGAAATGGCTTCACTGAACGCCGCTTCGTAATTAGTACCAGAACTTTTCCCAACTTCCTGTTGCCAAACTTTAGGTCCATCTTGATATCGAGTTGCCACTTGCTCTAGACACTTAGCAAATCTTTGTACTTTAGATGATGAGTCGAGGACAATTTCCTCGCATCCAGGAGTTGTGTCCGCATCGCCGCGGAACAAGATGAAGTGAATAATGATCTTGCTTTCAATGATGCCGTTTTCATAGATGGGAATATTCTGGGCTAATTCTCGTAATGCCTTTGCTGTGTCAATGTTCTTGCCGTCTTCCTTCATTGACGCAGAGAAATCAAAAGCCATTACGATGTCCGACGCTCCGATTCCGCCGGCAGCATTTGTGGGAGCAGGTGTGAATGACGCGCTAAACAGCAGCATCACAAGAGCAGACACTGCAGTAACGCGGCGGAGCAGACTCAATTGGCCTCCAAGTTCTGATCGGATCGGGATCCTACCCTATTCATTGGGTAAAGTGAGACTGCTTCGCATGAAAGTTATCCACATTCTGGGGCTAGGCATGCCAGGTTTCTGGCACGTGAGCGTGAAGAGAGGGGTAGATGAATGAGTTCCTGAGCACCCTCCAGACGGCGTGGCTCCTGGGCGGAGTGGCCGTGGGGATCTGGCATGAGTGGTGGCGTAAGCGTGTCCCACACGCTGGGGAGTCGGCTTGGCGCTCCAGAATTGGCGAAGAGCTCGTCTATATCTGGTTCGGAGGCATCGTTCTGGTCGGATTCATCCGATGGCTGTTGGGGGACGCTCCGCCACCCGACCCATCCGACTACTACCCTGGCTAAGTGCATCCCCCACGTACTATGCGCGTACTAGCGATGGCCCTACTGGCGCTCGCGCTTACCGGCCAGGCGTGTACCGCACCAGAACGTGCGCAACTTCC
>CAIVYV010000257.1 GCA_903910215.1 uncultured Pseudomonadota bacterium | reverse complement strand
CGTCAGGCTCGCATGCCCTGCTGCGCTTCGCCTTGATCCGAGCTTCCGTCTTCCGACTTGATGCGATCGAAGATCTCTTCACGATGCACGGCGACATTCTTCGGCGCGTTAATGCCCACGCGCACCTGATTGCCCTTGACGCCAAGCACAGTGACCGACACCTCTTCGCCGATCATGACGGTTTCCCCGACACGTCTGGTGAGTATCAGCATAGTTGTACCCCGTACAAGCGCCTCTGTAGCAGACCGCCGGTTCCGAGAACCCCACCCCCTGTGAAGGCCCCGCCGGCGCGCAACTCTTCCGTGAGAGTGGGCGCTTTGGATACAACAATAGATAAATCCGGCGGGGTCGTCCAGAACGTCCGCCCCGCTTTACGAAAAAGTGTCAGCCGCCCAATTTTTGACGCACGTAGGCGACCACGCCGCCCAAGGCCTCAGGCAACTTGGCGGCCTCGGTGCCACCCGCTTGGGCGAAATCCGGGCGACCACCGCCGCGACCCCCCACTTGGGAGGCGACATGGCCCACGATTTCGCCAGCCTTGATGCGGTTTGTCTCACCTGCGGTCACGCCGGCAACCAGCACTACCTTGCCCTCGGCCGTCACCGAGGCCAGCACGATGACGGCTTGCTTCAGACGATCTTTGAGCTGATCGACCGCGGTGCGCAGCGCATTGGCATCCGCCCCATCAACTTGGGTCGCCACCACCTGCAGGCCTGCCACCTCGACCGCTGAAGCCGCGAGATCCGTGCCCTGACCCGAGGCGAGCTTGTCGCGCAACTGACGATTTTCTTTTTCGAGTTGGCGGATGCGATCGAGCGCATCACGCACCTTCTGCGCAATCTCATCGCGTGTGCCGCGCAGCAATCCTGCGACTTCACGAACGGCCGACTCCTGCGCTTCGACCAGCCGCAGCGCACCCTCGCCCGTGACCGCCTCGATACGACGGACACCCGCAGCGACACCGCTCTCGGTCAAAATCTTGAAGAGCCCGATGTCACCCGCACGACCGACGTGCGTGCCACCACAGAGCTCCATCGAAAAATCACCGATACGCAGCACGCGAACGCTTGAGCCGTATTTCTCACCGAACAGCGCCATGGCGCCTTCAGCGACCGCCTCGTCGTAGGACATCTCACGCGTCTCAGCCGTCGCATTGCGGCGGATCTGCTCGTTCACCCGACGCTCGATGCGTTGCAGTTGCTCACTGCTCACGGCCTCGAAGTGGGCAAAATCGAAGCGCAGTCGATCAGGAGCGACGAGCGACCCCTTCTGCTGCACGTGATCGCCCAGTTCTTCGCGTAGTGCCGCATGCAGCAGATGCGTCGCCGAATGATTCAGTGCCGTGGCACCGCGCAGCTTGGCATCCACCGACGCGCGCAGCGTCATGCCCTCGCGCAGCGCCGCAGAATCCGCCGCGACTTTGCCGATGTGTGCGTGCGCGCCGCCCGTGCCGCGCTTCTGAGTATCTTGGACGAGAAAATGCACCGCCGCGCCTGACACCGAACGCAGCTCACCGGCATCACCGACCTGACCGCCGGATTCGGCATAGAACGGCGTGCTCTCGAGGATGACCTCGCCCGCTTCGCCCGCGCGCAACTCGTCGACTCGCTCGCCGCCGCGCAGCAATGCCACGATCTTCGCCTCGCCCTCAAGCGCGGAGTAACCGCAGAATGCCGTCTGCAGATCGAGTTGCGTGCCCGCCCGCAGATCGACGCCGAAGCGGCTCGCCGCACGCGCGCGCTCACGCTGCGCTTCCATCGCCGCTTCGAAGCCTGCGCTGTCGATGGTGTAGCCGCGCTCGCGCGCGACATCGGCCGTGAGATCCGCCGGGAATCCGTAGGTGTCGTAGAGCCGGAACACCGTCTCGCCATCGAGCACCTTGCCCTTCAAGCCATCGATCGCTGCGGTAAGCAGACTCATGCCCGTGGTGAGGGTTTCAGCGAAGCGCTCTTCTTCCTGCAACAGCACACGCGTGGCTTGCGCAGCGCCCTTGCGCAGTTCCGGATAGGCCTCGCCCATCTGCTCTTCGAGCACCGAGACGAGCTTATGGAAGAACGCACCATTGATGCCGAGCTTGTGTCCGTGACGAATCGCACGACGGATGATGCGCCGCAGCACATAGCCCCGCCCTTCGTTCGAGGGCAACACGCCATCGACGATGAGGAAGGTGCAAGCGCGGATGTGATCCGCGATCACGCGCAGTGACGGATTGGTCAGATCGTCGGTGCCAGCGAGCGTTGCGGCAGCCTGCACTATCTTGCGAAAGAGATCGATGTCGTAATTGTTGGTGACGCCCTGCATCACCGCCGAGAGGCGCTCGAGACCGGCGCCGGTGTCGACCGAGGGCTTCGGCAGCGGCGTCAGCGTGCCATCGGGCGCGCGCTCGTACTGCATGAAAACGAGGTTCCAGACCTCGACGTAACGATCGCCATCTTCATCCGGTGAGCCCGGCGGGCCGCCTGCGATGTGCTCACCATGATCGTAGAAAATCTCGGTGCAAGGGCCACAAGGGCCCGTGTCACCCATTGCCCAAAAGTTCGACTTCTCGCCCATACGCGAGAAGCGCTGCGGCGAGATG
>CAIVYV010000256.1 GCA_903910215.1 uncultured Pseudomonadota bacterium | reverse complement strand
TGCGGTTCCGCATTCGGCGCCACCGCCGTGCGCACCGTATGCGCTCGATCGTAGGCGGAGATACCCGTCGTCACGCCCTCGGCGGCTTCGATCGAGATCGTGAAGTTGGTGCGATGCTCGCGATGCGTGTCACTGACCATCAAAGGCAGTCGTAACTGCCGACAACGCTCTTGCGTCAAGGTCAGACAAATCAGGCCACGCCCGAAACGCGCCATGAAGTTGATGTCTTCGGGGCGCACTTTGTCGGCCGCCATGAGCAGATCGCCCTCGTTCTCGCGATCTTCGTCATCGACGATGACGACCATCTTGCCCGCGGCGATGTCGGTGAGGATGTCCTCGATCGAGTCAAAAGTTTTGCCGCTCATGTACGCACACTCTCAAGCAACCGCTCGACATATCGGGCTACTTGGTCGACCTCGAGATTGACCTTGCGTCCCACTGTGAATTCACCGAGCGTCGTCACGGTCTGGGTGTGCGGAATCAGGTTCACACCAAAATCAGCCGCACCCACCTCGTTGATGGTGAGACTCACGCCGTCGATCGCCACCGAGCCCTTGCGCGCGAAGTAGCGCGCGAGTGTCGGCGGACAACCGAAACGCATACGCACCGAGCGCGCATCGCTCTCGATCGACAGCACTTCACCCAAGCCATCGACGTGCCCAGAGACGAGATGTCCGCCGAGCGCATCACCTGCCCGCAACGCCGGCTCGAGATTGACTCGTGAGCCCACCGATAAGGCGCCCAAGGTCGTGAGCGACAAGGTCTCGTTCGACACATCTGCTGCGAAGCTCTGTGCACCGGGCGTCTTATCGAGATCGAGCGCGGTAAGACACACGCCGCTGACCGCGATGCTATCGCCCGGGGAGGTGTGATCGAGCCGCAAATTCGTCACCGCGATCCGCAGGCGAACATCACCCTCGCGTCGTTCGAGCGACACGATGCGACCGACGTCCTGCACGATCCCAGTGAACATGACTCAGGCACTCCGAAGTGGGCGCAGCATGATACGGATATCAGGGCCGATCTGGCGAAGATCCGTGGTCTGCCAGCGTGAGGCATCGAGCAAACGACCGATCTGTAGCGCGGCCAGCGGACGCCCCTCGGAGCCGAGCAGCATGGGCGCAAGATAAATCACGAGCTCATCGACGAGATTCGCGGCGATCAAGGAACCCGCGAGCGTTGCACCAGCTTCGGTCCACACTTCGTTGATTTCGCGCGCATTCAAGGTCGATAACACGGCGGGCAGCGACAGTCGGCCGCTCGCATCGAGCGCGATCTCTTTCGCGGTCAAGTGCAACACCTCGCCTGGCTCGGAGAACAAACGCGCATGCGCTGGAATTTTTCCCGCGCGATCGAGCAACACGCGTAGCGGCTGACGGGTCGCGCTCGGCTGTCGCGCGGATTCGAGTCGTACCGATAGCCGAGGATCGTCGGCGAGCACCGTGGCACTCGTGCTCAAGATCGCGGCGCTCTCGGCGCGCCAGCGCTGCACATCTTCGCGCGCGGTTTCACTTGTGATCCATTGACTCTCACCGCTCGCCGTGGCGGTGCGACCGTCGAGACTCGCGGCCATCTTCAAGCGCAACCAGGGTCGCTGCCGACGCATGCGACTGAAAAAGCCGAGGTTGAGCTCCTCGCCTTCGATCGCTCGCAACCCTTGCTCGACGACAATACCGGCCTCGCGCAAGCGCGCCGCCCCGCTACCGTCAACGCGTGGATTCGGATCACCACTCGCATAGATCACGCGTGCGATACCCGCAGCGATCAACGCTTCGCTGCAAGGCGGGGTGCGGCCGTGGTGATTGCAGGGTTCGAGCGTGACGAAGGCGGTGGCACCGCGAGCGCGCTCGCCCGCCTCGCGCAGTGCAAAAACTTCGGCATGGGGCTCACCGGAGCGCTGATGCCAACCTTCGCCGATGATTTGCTCACCACGGGCGATCACGCAGCCGACGCGCGGATTGGGCTGCGTGGAAGTCCGTCCCTGCGCGGCAAGTGCCAAGGCGCGGCCCATAGCAGCATGCTCGAAGGCGCTCCAGCGCTCAGTCACGTTTGCCACCTTTGGTCTTGCCGAGGACGTCCTTGGCAGCAGCGTCCTTGGCGGCCGCGTCCTCGGCCGACAGCAGTGACAACTGCCCCTCCAGCGGCTCGCGACGACGACGCACTTTCAACTTGTCGACTTCGTCGCGGAAGGCATCGACGTCCTGAAAGCTACGATAGACCGAGGCAAATCGAACGTAGGCCACTTCATCAAGATGACGTAACTCGTTCATCACGAATTCGCCGACTTGCCGCGAGGGCACTTCGCGCTCACCCAGACTGCGCAGTCGATGCGTGATTCGCGAAATCGCGGCCTCGATGCGATCTTGCTCGACCGGTCGTTTCTGCAGTGCCCTGATGAGACCCGAGCGGAGCTTCTGCTCGTCGAAGGGTTCGCGACTGCCGTGACTTTTGACCACGAGCGGCATGACGAGCTCGGCGGTCTCAAAGGTCGTGAAACGCTCACCACAGGCGAGACATTCACGCCGACGGCGGATCTGTCGCCCTTCAGCGGCGAGACGCGAGTCGTTGACCTTGGTCTCTTC
>CAIVYV010000255.1 GCA_903910215.1 uncultured Pseudomonadota bacterium | reverse complement strand
GCCTGGCTACAAGCAGCCGCCTGGCATGAGCTATACGGAATATGAGCTCTTCATCATGACCGGGTCGATCACCGTCGGTGAAAAAGTCCACGGTCCCGGCAGCTACCTCTTCGTTCCGGCCGGTGTCGCGATTGAAGCGCTGAGCTCGTCGAAAGGTGCCACGGGCTTGCTCTTCTACAACCACGGTGAGCCGTCGTTCGTTGAGTCGGACAGCGATCACCCGCGCGCCGAACGTGATCGCTTCGCAGCGGTCAATGCTTACGAGAACATGCAGTGGACCTCGACGAACTTCTTCCCGGCGACGGCGCCAGGGTGTCTAGTCAAGGTGCTGCGTTTTGATCAGCGCACGCACGCCTTCACGTTCCTCTATTGCATGACGCCGAATTTTTGGCAGGACAACATCTCCTACCATGATTGCGTCGAAGAGGCGTACCACATCTGGGGCACGTCTTGGATGATGCAGTTCGGTGATTTGCCGACCGGTGGCTATTTCTGGCGTCCGCCCTACATCAACCACGGCGCCTTCGGTTGCAAGCTCGGCACGCTCGCGATCGGGCGTACCGACTCGCAGCTATACAACCATTTCCACTTCAATCCGTGGACGACGCCCGAAGAGAACCAGGAGCGCGCTGCCAGCCGCTTGCTGCATCGCAATCCGGAGCTCTATAAGTGGGTTAATACCCACGGACACAACCATCCGATCGACTTCGACTACGATCACGGCCACGCCCAGGGCGACACGCCGCACCACCATGGTGATGGGCGTGTCGATCACGGTCACAAGAAGAAAAAGCGCCGTCGCCGCTAAGCGACGGTCCGCCAGTCGTCGGCCACCTTCACTTCATCGATGAGGGTGCGCATTCGCGTCGCGCCGCCACGTATCCACTGCCATACCCGGGTACGTTGGCGGCACGCGTCGTCCACCTGAATCATCTCGTAGAGATAGGTGTCCGGCTCTCCGCGGCGCACCCAATAGAGCAATAGCGTTCGGCGGTGTTCATCGAGCGGCTCCTCCGCCGCCCAACCCTCGATCAGCTCGCTGTCGAACCAGAGTTTCCCGTCGCGGAATGAACCCTTGAACTCGCGGGTCTCTTGCCGCCCGTCGGACCAGGTGTACTGGTTGGTCTGGTGGTAATGATAGGGACCCGACTCAGGGACCCGGCAAATGAGTCGCGAACGATGTTCGTCGATTTTGTTACCGTCGGCGTCGTAGTACCGATAGACGCCTTCCCACACGCCCTCCTGGCGAGCGAGCAGGGGCATGTGCGCGCGCAAATCGAAAGTCATGGTGCCTAGCCTCCTTGGCGAAACGACGCGCAGGCTAACATTTACAAATTGTTCGTGAAGATCATGCAGTGAGCTGGGCAAGTCGCTATTCTTGCAAATTGCCCGTCCTGCGGGCCCTTTACAGCAGCGAAACCATTTCATGACGGCCGATACACCGATCCGCACCAGTGACGCTCTGCGAAACGTTCGTTACGAGATTCGCGGCAAGCTCGCACGACGTGCACAAGAGCTGGCGCGCAAGGGCTATGAAATCATTTCCTTGAATATCGGCAACCCGGCGTTGTTCGGCTTTCGAACGCCCGAGACGATGCGGCTTGCGATGATCGAGAACTTTCCGGAGAGCGAAGGATACTGTCACCAGAAGGGTATCTTCCCGGCACGCGAGGCTGTCGTGATGCAGCAGCAGGCGCGCGGTGTCACCGGTGTCAGCGCCGAGGAGGTTTTTATCGGCAACGGCGTCAGCGAACTCATCGATTTGTGTCTACGTGCCATGCTGAATGACGGCGACGAGGTTTTGGTACCAAGCCCCGACTATCCGCTGTGGAGTGCGGCGGTGAATCTCAATCGCGGCAAGGCGGTTCACTATCCGTGTCATCCCGAGAATGGTTTTGTTCCGGATGTGGAAGAGTTGGCGGCGCTGGTTACACCGCGCACTCGGGCGATCGTCGTCATCAATCCGAATAATCCGACAGGAGCGGTGTACCCACGTGCCGTTCTCGAGGGTATTGCCCGGCTCGCCGAGCAGCGCGGCTTGATGTTGCTGTGCGATGAAATTTACGACCAGATTCTGTACGACGACGCCGAGTTCGTGCCGATGGCGAGCCTGGTGCACGATACGGTCTGTGTGACCATGTCGGGTCTCTCGAAGGTTTACCGCGCCTGCGGCTACCGAGTCGGTTGGGCGGTCGTGTCGGGCAAGGTATCTGCCGCGCAGGATTTCCTGAGTGCGCTCGAGTTGCTGGCGTCGTTGCGCCTGTGTAGCAACGTGCCTGGTCAGTGGGCCGTGCAGACGGCCCTCGGGGGCTATCAAAGTATTCGTGAGTTGACTCGGCCAGGTGGTCGTTTGTTCGAATCTCGCCGCGCCATCGTCGAGGCCGTAGCAGGTGAACCTTCGTTAGAGCTCGCAACGCCACAAGGCGCCTTGTACGGGTTCGTTGGGGTCAACGACTCGATCGAGAGTTTCGACGACGAGGCTTTTGCACTCGACCTGCTTGAGCGCAAGCATGTGCTCGTCGCGCCGGGTACGAGTTTCAACGTGCCTTACAAGAACCATTTCCGCATTACTAATCTTCCGGATGCCGCGCAGTTGAAGACGGTTTTCGCGCGGATGAGTGAACTGCTCGCCGAGTATCGATCGCGCCCGCCGGTACCAACGGGACGGGTGGTCGACGCGAGCGCCCGTTTCCGAGGTTGATTGCGACCGTTTGACGACATCGCCGATCGCTTGCGCGCAGGATCGGGGTTGATTGTTCCAACCCGATCACGTGCTGCGGCGATTCGACTCGCGTACGCGCGCGAGCAATTGCGGTCGCTCGAGGTGTGGCGCACGCCGCTCGTCACCGCGGTCAATGGTTGGATGGCCTCATTGGTTCAAGAGGCTTTTCTTAACGACAGTGATCGCTTCCGGCGTCCGCTCGGGCCGCACGAAGAATGGTGTCTGTGGCACGACGCGGCTCGCGAGCTGCTGGCGGCGCGCGATGATCCGCGGCCTTTCATCTGGTCGACTGATGCACTCGCCGATGCGCTGCAACAATCGGCACGTCTTTGCAGTGAGTGGCGGATTGGCGATGCCAGTTTGGCGCGACACGCCTCAACGGAAGCGCAGTGGTTGTTGAGTGCGCGTCGCGCCGTGAGTGCCGCGGCGCGAGAGCAGGGCGCGAGCGCCTCATTCGAGCAGGGGGAACTGTTGCTTGGGGGGTCGTTACTCGCGAGCAACGCACAGTCTTCGCAGCAAACTTACTTGGGCGGACTGATCCCGCCGTTGTTGCGTGACTTGTTCGCAACCCAGGGCGTTACGGCTCTGCAATCCGTTGCGATTTCTGACGTTCGAGTGACCCACCATAGATTGCCGACGCCGGCGGATGAGATCGCAGCGGCAGCATACTGGGCTCGTGCCCGCTTGGAACAAAATTCCGAGGCGCGGCTATATGTTGTCGTACCGTCGCTCGAGGCACGTCGTGCCGATGTCGAACGGCACTTTTCATCACAACTAACTCCCTCGCGCTGGCGCGATCCGAACGCTGAAACGCTCTTCGATATTGAGGGTGGACGTCCGTTATCCGAGTATTCTGAACCGCGACAAGTTCTGCAGGTGCTGCGCTGGTTGGCGGCTTACGAGGAGGCCGAGGTTGTCGCCCGATTGCTCGAGGGTGAGGTTTTCGACGATTTGTCGATGTCCTCTCGTGCGCGATTGGCTGCATTGTTGCGTCGCGACCCTTTCGAGCGCCGCTCTGCGAGTGCTTGGCTCGCGGTTCTCGTTCAACTACGAACGCCCATCGCAAGCGACGCCGGCGTTACGCGTGCCATTGTACAGCGACTCGAGCGTGCGCAGGCCGAGTTCGAGCGTAGCGGCCAAGGCTGGGCGGAGCGGTTTGCCGTCATTGCACAGCAAGCGGTCTTTGAGCATAGACCGGCGCGAGATTCGACGACGCGACAAATTCGCGAACAGTGGCGTGAGTTGATCCAAGTCTTTGGCGAGATCGAGCGCTCACGAACGGCAGCAAATGCGCAGCAGAGCGTGGGTTTGCTCGCCTCGCTGGCGCAGCGTGAGTTCGTCGCGCCATCGCGCGGCGAGCTGCCCGTCACCATCACTCGTTCGCTCGATCATCCGGCCGTTCGGTACGATGGTATCTACGTTTGTGGCATGCAGGCGGATGCTTGGCCGTCGCCGGCCCGAGCCGATCCGTTCGTACCGTATCTATTGCAACAGGCGATCGGCGTACCGGAGTCGAGCGCGCTCGGTCAATCGCAGCGCGCACAGCTTGCGATGCGGCAGTGGGCCGAATCGACGCCCGATTTGCATTACTCCAGTGCGCTACGCGATGGTGAAACGGAACTGCAGCCGAGCCCTCTGTTACGGCCCTATGAGGGCCAGAACGAATCTCCACCTGTCTCGTTCGCGCGAGCGCGTCGCGGCGCGCATCCGCGACTGCCTGGCTTGGAGCCGGCTGATGCGACCGGTCGTCCTTGGAATGCTGCACGCCGTATTCCGGGTGGCGCCGAAACGTTGGCGACTCAGGCGTTGTGTGATTTCAGAGCTTACGCAGAACGTCGTCTACTCGGCAGGCAGGAAGAGGAGCTCGAACCTGGCATCTCGGCGCTCGTCCGCGGCAGTCTGCTGCATCGTGCACTGCAGGTGTTGTGGCGTGACTTGATCGACTCGGAGCGCTTGCATGCATTGAGCCTCGAGCAACTTGAGGCCGTGATCGAGTTGAGTCTTTCGGAAGCGATGCGCGATCCGTCGTTGTCAGTGGCTGCGCAGGGTGCAGGATCTCTTGCGCAGCAGCAATTGCTGGCACGCGAGCGACGCCGTTCGGAGCGCGTCATTCGCCGATTGCTCGAGCTGGAGTTACGACGCCCGCCGTTCACGGTGCAGCATCGCGAGCATCCGGTGTCTTTGACTCTTGGCGACGCCCGCCTCGAGCTTCGCATTGATCGAATCGATCGTGTTCGCACCGCGACGGGCTCACCCGGCTTGATGATCCTCGACTACAAGAGCGGTCGACATCGGTCACTATCGTTTTCACTCGCTGAGCTCGATGCTGTTCAGTTGTGGTTGTATGCGCTGTGTGTCGAAACCGAAGCGCAAGAGAGCATTGTCGCGCTCGCCAACATACATCTGAGTTCGTCGTCCTGTCGTTACGTGGCATCCACTGATGAGAGCGATTTGCTGCCCGGCGTCAAAGCGGGAACCGCATGGTCCGATCAGCGTGATGAAGCGCGTCGCGAGCTCGCGGCGTTAGCGTCGCGTTTCATGGGCGGCGTCGCGCTGGTGCGGCCGAGTCAGCGTGCATGTGGCTATTGCGACTTGCAGGGTTTGTGTCGACGTGCGGAGCTCGGCGCAGCAGGTTCGATCGACATTGATTCCGAAGAGGGGGCCGAGTGACCCTCCTCGAAAAAGATACCGAGGCTCGCGCCGATTCGCTCGACATCACTCGGTCACTGATCGTCCAGGCACCGGCTGGCTCAGGCAAGACGACTTTGCTCATCCAGCGCTATCTGCGTCTGCTTGCCTCGGTCGATGAGCCCGAAGCGATACTCGCGATGACATTTACGCGCAAGGCGGCGGGCGAAATGTTGGCGCGAGTCGAACAGGCTTTGGCAAAGGCGGCGCTGCCCGAATCTAGCTGGCCGGATGACCCATCCAAACGCCAGACGATCGTGCTCGCGCACGCGGCATTGCGACATGCGCAAGCGCGCGGTTGGCAGTTGCAGGAAACGCCTGGTCGCCTGCGCATCCAAACCATCGACGGCGTACATCGAAGTCTCGCTGCCGCTGTTCCCATCAGCGCCGGCGGCGCTGGACAGCTTGGGCTCGCTTTGCAGCCGATGTTGCTCTACCGCGAGGTTGCCCGCCGCAGCCTGCGCGAAGCCGAACTCGATCCGGATTGGGCGTCGGCGTCGGGGCGATTATTCGAGCATCTCGACAACGCCTGGGTGCGGGTCGAGGACTTGCTGGCGAAGATGCTGGCGCAGCGGGCACGATGGTTACCACATCTTGTCGGGCGCCGCTTTGAGGAGCTTTCGGAGGAACTGTCGCAGGTCATCGCGAAGATCTTGTGGCAGCTGCAAGCGCAACTGGAGCAGGCGTTCGACTCAGAGGCACGAAATCAGATCGTCGAGTTAGCCCGTCACGCGAAGACCATGCTCGACATGGCTGGTGGTGACATTGATCTTCGACGCCAGTTGCAGGCGATCGCCGTTTCCGACGAGGGTGTCACATCGGATGCTGTCGTGCCTGATATCGAGTGCTGGCGTGCCATTGCCCATCTCGTATTGACCAAGAAGGATAAATCCGGCGTTATCCAGTTTCGTCGCCGCGTCGATGTCCGGCAGGGGTTCGGTCCCAAAGATCCGAAGAAGAAAGCTTTTGAGCAGTGGTTGACCGACTGGTCGTCGCCCGAGCGTGCAGCGCTGTTGGATGATGCTCGGCAAGCGCCGCCAGCCTGTTTTGATGCCGACGAGAGTGAGCTCATGCAAGCGCTCATTCGACTGCTACTACTCGCCGCGAGTCAGCTGGAGTTAGCGTTTCGCGAACGAGGCGAAGTGGACTTCATTGGCGTAGCGGCCGCAGCGCGCGAGGCGCTGCGGGAAGTGGGTGATCTCGATCGCGAGCGAATACTCCACCAAGGTAGCCGTCTGCAGCATCTACTGATCGACGAGTTTCAGGATACGTCGCGAGATCAATTCGAGTTGATCCTGGGGCTGACTCGCGATTGGCAGTCTGGTGATGGTCGTACGCTGTTCGTGGTCGGTGACCCCATGCAGTCGATCTATCAATTCCGTGAGGCGCGGGTCGATCTTTTCGAAGCCGCATTGCGGGATGGTTTCGGCGACGTGAAGCTCGCGCCGCGTTCGCTCGCGCAGAACTTTCGTTCGGTTCCCGCCATCGTCGAACAGGTAAACCAGCTTTTCACGCGCGTATTTCCCAAGGCCGTCGAGCCACGTGAGTCGGCCGTGCCATTCGCCGCGAGCCTCGCGGGACGTGACGTTAGCACTGCAGAGCTCGTCGGCAGCAGCGCTGCGCCTGCCGTCGATTGGCGGCTCGCAGCGATGGCAGGTGATGACCTCGCCGCTCAGCGCTGGGAAACCGACGCGGTCGTGGATTGCGTGCGACGCTGGCGCGCTGATACATCGATAGTTTCGATCGCCATTCTGGTCGCAGCGCGCCATCACGCCACCGCGCTCGTCGCCGCACTACGTAGTGCAGGCTACCCCGTGCGCGGTGTCGATCTCGTGCCGCTCGCTGAGACGGCCGTTGTGCAAGATCTTCTCGCGCTGACACGAGCGTTAAGTTCGGTGCTCGATCGGGTCGCTTGGCTTGCTGTGTTGCGAGCCCCGTGGTGCGGTATGACGCTCATCGATTTGACCGCGCTACTCGAGGATCAACCGCACGCCGCGATCACCGATTTGTGGGAAGACGAGGAGCGACTGGCTCGGCTGTCTGTCGAGGGGCACTCGCGACTTCAGCGGTTGAGGATGTTGC
>CAIVYV010000254.1 GCA_903910215.1 uncultured Pseudomonadota bacterium | reverse complement strand
CGGAAGCAACGCACGATTTGATAGTAGCGATCGAATCCCGAAACCATCAGCAACTGCTTGAAAATCTGCGGTGACTGCGGCAGCGCGAAGAACTTGCCCGCATGCGTACGCGACGGAACGAGATAGTCGCGCGCACCCTCGGGGGTCGCCTTGGTCAGCATCGGGGTTTCGATATCGACGAAACCGGCGTCATCGAGATAATGGCGCATCGCCTTGGTGATCTCGTGGCGCTGACGCAGACGCTGACTCATCACGTCGCGACGCAGGTCGAGATAGCGATACTTCAGGCGCACCTCTTCCGAGACGTTCTCATCGAGTTGGAACGGAAGCGGTTCCGACCGATTCAGAAGATCGATGTGACGCGCGAGCATCTCGATCTTGCCAGAGGCCAGGTTCGCATTGGTCGTGCCTTCCGGGCGCGCGCGCACGAGACCCGTGATGCTGACGACGAATTCGTTGCGCAGTTTCTCGGCCTCGGCGAAGACCTCCGCCGCATCCGGATCGCAGACGATCTGCACGAGACCCTCGCGATCACGCAGATCGACGAAGATCACGCCGCCATGATCGCGACGACGGTGGACCCAACCCGCCACGGTGACAGTGCTACCGATGAGGGTTTCGTTGACTTGACCGCAATAATGAGTGCGCATAAGGGGCGGGGATGTTACGGAGACGCCGCGAGGGGCGCAACACGCGAAATTCCGACCTCAACTGCTGCGCAGGTACCAAAGCCGATCGAGCTCGGTCACCTCGGCGGAAAAGCGCTCGCACTCTTGGCGCTTGATCGCCAAAAAAATGGGTAGAAAGTCAGCCCCCAGCGCCTGGGATAAGAACTCGGAAGTCGCCGCCCGCTCGATGGCCTCGTGCCAGGTTGCAGGCAAGTCCCGACGGGCGCCAGTCGAACCGACCGTACCGGCTGCACCGGCCGCCGCATAGCCGTTACCGACCACGGCCGGGCCTGGCTCAATCGCCTGCGCGATCCCGCGCTCGATGCCGGCGAGCACGGTGGCAACCACCAAATAGGGATTGGCATCGGCTCCGGCGATACGGTGCTCGAGGTGGCGCGACGCAGTAGGCCCGGTCGGTATGCGTAGGCTGACCGAGCGATTGTTGATGCCCCAACTTGCCGCGATGGGCGCATAGCTTTGGGCGCGAAAACGCCGATACGAATTGCCGTTCGGCGCGAACACCAACAGGCTCTCGGCCATGGTCGCCTTCAGGCCGCCAATTGCGTGGCGCAGCAACGGCGTGCCGGCAGGGTCATCAGCCGCAAACAGATTAGCTCCATCGACACCCGCGAGACTCACATGGATATGCATGCCGCTGCCGGCGAGATCGGCATAGGGCTTGGCCATGAAGGTCACGAGCTTGCCGTGCTTGGCGGCGACACCGCGCAACAAACGCTTGAGTAAAATCGCTTCATCGACCGCGCGCAGCGCATCATCACGATGCGCGAGCGTGAGCTCGAATTGACCGGGGGCGTATTCGGACATCAAGGTCTCGACCGGGATCCCCTGCGCGCGCGCCGCCGCGTAGACCTCATCGAACATCGGCGCGAGCTCTTCGAGGCGCGCGAGACTGTAGGCCTCGATGCAGCCCTCGTCACGACGCAAAGAACCCGCCGGTTCACTGCCGTCGGCGTTCAACACATAAAACTCGAGTTCGACGGCCACGACCGGCTTGAAACCCCTCGTCTGCAAACGCTCGATGCTACGACTGAGCGCATGCCGCGGATCCGCAGGCGCCGGACGACCGTCGAGCTCAAACATCGAAAGCATCACCTGCGCAGTCGGGCGCGAAAGCCACGGCGCGCGCGACAAGGTGCCGGGCACGGCTCGACAGATAAGATCAGCATCGCCTGTGTCCCACACCAAACCCGTCGCATCGACATCGGTACCGGTGATGTCGAGGCCTAAGATGGAGCCTGCGACCGGTCGACCGTTTGCATAGAGACGCTCGAGTTCTGACACGCTCGCCGTCTTGCCGCGAGCAACACCAGACGGATCGGTGATGAACAACTGCACCGCTTCGAGATCGGGGTACTTCGCGAGAAAATCGCGCCACTCGACATTCGCGCTGGAGGTGGGAGTCGGGCTGGTGTGGGGGTTCGTCATGTTCAGCTCGCACTCAGCTCGACGCTGTCCAAAAATTCACCGACGCTCGCACAGAATCGATCGATCGCGGCGGATGGCAACATCGGCGCCGTCAGCATCATGTTGTGAAACGGTGTGACGAGTAGACCGCGATTGAGCAACCACAGATGCAAGGCGTGCTCGAGTGTGGGGCGCATCGCACGCTCGGCTTCACTGCCATTGTGCGGCGCCGGACCAAAACCGAACTCGAGTCGCGCGCCGACGCGCGAAATGTGCCAATCGAGACCACGCGCCGTGAAAACTGCCTGCAGTCCACGCTCAAGCTGTAAAGCGCCGCCATGCATCGCAGCGTGAGTGTCTTCGGTGTGCAGATGCGTCAGTGCTGCTGAGAGTGCCGCGAATACGAGCGGATTAGCCGCGAGCGTCGTGCCCATCCCGGAGTGCCCCGCCTCACGCTTCGCGAGCACCGCACGCATACGCGCTTCGATGTCGGCTGTGAAACCAAAGACCGCGGCGGGCAGCCCACCGGCGATGGCTTTGCCACAGACCCAAAAATCGCTCTGCCAGGCGAGGCTCGCCGCATAACCACCCGGCCCGGAAGAGAGCGTGTGGGTTTCATCGAGGATCAACAACACATCATGCGCGCGCGTACGTGCACGCAGCGCATCGAGAAAACCCGCCTGCGGCAATACCATGCCGATGTTGGTCATGACCGGCTCGGCGATGACCGCGGCGATTTCGCCGCTTCGCAGTGCGCGCTCGAGCGCCTCGATATCATTGAACTCGACGGCAACGGCTGCGCTTGCTGCATCGAATGCCGGGCCAATCGCCCCCTCGCGCGGCACGGTGCGCCCACCGCGCAAACGCACCATCGTTTCTTCGACCGTGCCGTGATAACAGCCTTGGAAAACGAGTACTTTCGATCGCCCGGTGATGGCACGCGCCCAGCGCAGTGCCGCGCGGTTCGCATCGGTGGCCGTCTGCGTGACCTGCCAGAAAGGCAACTGAAATCTGGCTGCGAGCATCTCACCGACGCTCGCCACAGCCTCTGCAGGCAACATACAAGTGAGGCCGCGCGTCGCTTGCGCGGCGATGGCATCGGCTATCGGCGCGGGTGAATGCCCGTACATCGCACCGGTGTCGCCTAAACAAAAATCCACATAGTCGTGTGCGTCGGCATCCGTCAGCGTGACACCGGACGCCTTCGAAACGAACAGCGGAAATGGCGTACCCCAGTCGGCCATCCAGTGCATCGGTACGCCGGATAGCCAATGCGGCGCGGCGCGCTGCGCGAGTTCAGCCGAACGAGGTGAGCGCTCGGCAAAAAGCGCTCGCTCGCGCTCGATCACCGTCTCGGGGGTGAGCCGAGACGGCGCGATCATCGACGTGCCGACTTACGCGCGGGGGCTTTGGATTTGGCGGCGAGCTTGGCCTTGGCGACCGGCTTCGCTTTGGGCTTGGCTGATTTAGTCGCAGGCTTGTCGGCTGACTTCTCGGCGGATTTGTCGGCGGATTTTTCCGCCGGCTTGTCAGCCGATTTGGCAGCGGTCTTGTCGGCCGGCTGATCGCTCGACTTGGATTCCCCCGTCGACTCGTCGCCCGCGAGGTTGCGCTTCTTGTCGTTCTCGGACTTGAAGTCCGTTTCGTACCAACCACTGCCCTTGAGCCGGAAGACCGGCGCCGAGATCAGTTTGACGAGCGTGTTCTTGCCACATTCGGGGCACTTGCGCAGCGGCTTATCCGAGATCTTCTGCATGACCTCGGTCTGCTCGCCACAAGCACTGCATTGGTATTCGTAGAAAGGCATGGCACAAATT
>CAIVYV010000253.1 GCA_903910215.1 uncultured Pseudomonadota bacterium | reverse complement strand
GCCTGCCAGGCGCGACCACGACGACCTCGCCCACTCGTTTGATTTTCGGCAAGCAGCGCATCGTAGTGATGCGGCGGCGGTGCGCTGCGCATGAGCAGCGAGGCATTGGTGGAGTCGATCTCCCACGCGACCTCGATGCCGGTTCGCTCTCCCACCGACTCAGCCAAATGCGTTCGTATAAGCGCCGCATCGAGTGCTTCGACCGACCGCGTCAGTCGATAGCCTTTGTTCGTATGGGCTTCGATCGCGAGCCCGAGTTCGCGCAACTGCTCGATCGCCTTCCAAACCGCGCTGCGCGTGACACCGAGAGACTCCGCCAACATCTCGCCGGAGTGCAGCCCCCCATCCGAGAGTTGCGCAAAGACGTTTTGCGCCAGCGGCTTTGGCGCCGAAGTCATTTACGCAGACGACCGAGCAGCCACAAACGCTTGGCACGCGGCTCGCTGCCATTACGCATACGAACAATGTTGCTGCGATGGGTCCACACGACGAAGAGCGCGCACACGACACCGAACCACAGCAGCGGCAGAAACTCGCTAGGGCCGATCGTGCCGGCGTGTGCAGCCCACAGCACGAGCAGCGGCATCGCGCCCGCCGCGACCATCGACCCGAGACCTACGAAGCCGAATACGAACATCATCATGAACCAAATGACGAGCACGCCCGCGAGCAACAAGGGCGATAGCGCGAGCAAGGTACCGAGCACCGTCGCCACACCCTTGCCGCCGCGAAAACCGTGGAAGATGGGATAGACGTGCCCGAGTACGGCGGCGAATCCGCAGGTGGCAGCGAGCCACAGCCCCGGCCCAACATCGCCAGGAACCCACTTCACGGCAATCCAAGCCTTGGCAACGTCGATGATGATCACACCGATGGCGAAGAGCGGACCCTGCGTGCGCAAGGCATTGGTGCCACCCGCGTTACCACTGCCCTGGGTGCGAATGTCGACGCCGCGCAGGCGACCTAGAAGCAGAGCGCCGTTCAGTGACCCGAGCAGGTAGGCGACGATGGTGCGTAGGGCGAACTCGATCATCGGTGAATCTTAACGCGAGCACCCCAATGGGTGCAGAATGCGCGAATGACGGCCCACATACCGACCTTGAGTCTCCGCGACGTCGAGACCCCGCAGTTCGTCTCGGCCATTGGTGAAGCCTACGAACACTACGGGTTCGTGATCATCGAGAACCACGGCATCCCGCAGGAACTCATCGACCGGTTTCTCCACCAGTTCAAGACGTTCTTCGCCTGGACGGAAGCCGAGAAGCACCGCTTTCATCTCAAGGGCGGCGGCGGCGCACGCGGCTACACCCCCTTCGGTATCGAAACCGCCAAGGGCTCGGCGCACTTCGACTTGAAGGAGTTCTGGCATATCGGCCGAGAACTGCCCGAGGGCCACCCGTACCGCCACTACATGGCCGACAACGTTTGGATCGACTCGATCCCGGGGTTTCGCGAGACGTGCATCGAGATGTTCGATACGTTCGATCTCACCGGTCGTCGTTTGCTCACCGCGATCGCGCGCGTGCTGAAGCTCGCACCGGATTTCTTTGAAGACAAGGTTCAGCTCGGCAATAGCGTGCTGCGCGTCATCCATTATCCGCCGATGCCGCCAAATCCGGCTGAGAGCATTCGAGCCGGCGCGCACGAAGATATCAACGTCATCACGCTGCTCTTGGGCGCGGAAGAACCGGGACTGCAGGTACTGAGCAAGCAAGGCGAGTGGTTGTCGGTGAACCCCACTCCGGGTTCGATGGTCGTCAACGTAGGCGACATGCTGCAGCGTCTCACCAACGGCGCACTCCGCTCGACGAGTCACCGCGTCATCAACCCGGTGAGCGATCGCGCCAAAAACGCGCGCTTCTCGATGCCGTTCTTTTTGCACTTCAACCCGGACTTCCCGATAGCCGCGCTGCCTTCCTGCGTCGGCCCAGGGCGTCCGGAGCCGTTGCCACCGATTCTTGCCGAGGAATATCTGCAAGAGCGGCTGCGCGAAATCAAACTCAAATAATTCGAAAATCTGGGGAACTCACTGATGCTTTACGCGCAAGCTCTGCTCGGTATCGTCGTGTTCATCGCCATCGCACTACCGATGTCGAGCAACTGGCGCAAGATCAACTGGAAGCTCGTTGCAGTCGCCGTTGTGCTGCAGTTCGTGATCTGCGCACTGCTGCTCAAGGCACCGATCATCAAAGACGGACTGCTGTATTTGAACCAAGCGGTCGGCGCACTCGGTGCTGCCACCATGAAGGGCACGTCGTTCGTGTTCGGTTATTTGGGCGGTGGTGACACGCCCTTCACCATCACCAATCCGAACGCCGTCGTCACCTTCGCCTTTCAGGTGTTGCCGCTC
The DNA here is from genome assembly GCA_903910215.1 of uncultured Pseudomonadota bacterium. Classification (GTDB taxonomy): domain Bacteria; phylum Pseudomonadota; class Gammaproteobacteria; order Steroidobacterales; family Steroidobacteraceae; genus UBA964. Next base: position 269 of record CAIVYV010000253.1, on the reverse strand, counting down.
GTCATCGTGATGTCGGCTCTCTCGGCGCTCTTGTGGTACTGGCGCATCCTGCCCGTCGTGATCCGTGCGATCTCGGCGGTGTTCGAACGCGCGCTCGGCACCAAGGGCCCCTCGGGCTTGGTCGCCACCGCCAATATCTTCTTGGGTCAGACCGAAGCGCCGTTGCTCGTCAAACCCTATCTCGAACGCATGTCGCGCTATGAACTGCTGCTCGTGATGACCGCCGGCATGGCGACCATCGCAGGCTCGGTGATGGTGATTTATTCGGC
>CAIVYV010000252.1 GCA_903910215.1 uncultured Pseudomonadota bacterium | reverse complement strand
CGCCAGCCAGCGCGATCCATCACGCGCACCGCCGCAGCCTGCCGACGACCCGCTTCGACGATATTGATGCGACTCGGGGTGAAGCTGCCCCAGCTGCGAACCAGCGGATCGATCTCCACCTTGGGGTTCACCGGATACTCCATGTTCGACCCAGCGAAGAGGCGCTGCGCTTCACCAGCGGAGAGCCACTCCAGCAGTTTTTGGGCACCTACCGGATTGCGTGCGTGACGCGTGATGCCAGCGCCGCTCACATTGACATGCGTGCCGTCACTGCGCTGGTTTGCCCAAAATACTTTGACCGGGAAGTCCGGCTGCTTCTGCAGCATTCGACCGAGGTAGTAGGTATTGACGATACCCACGTCACACTGGCCAGCGGCTATGGCTTCCATGACTTGATTATCATTGGCAAAGGCCGGAGCCGCGAGATTAGCGACCCAGCCGCGGAGCGTGGCCTCCGTCGCCGCTTCACCTTGTGCCTTGATCATCATGGCCACGAGTGATTGGTTGTATACCTTCTTCGAGCTACGCAGGCACAAACGACCTTTCCACACCGTGTCCGCTAACGCTTCGTAGGTACTGAGCGTGCGCGGGTCGACGCGGCTCGGGTGATAGACGATGGTGCGCGCCCGTTGCGACAAGCCGACCCAGCGGTTGCCGGGGTCGCGCAAGGTTGCCGGGATATTAGCCTCGAGGATCTTTGAGCGGGTCGGCCGCAACAAGTCGCGATTGGCGGCGTTCCAGAGTTCACCGGCATCCACCGTCATGAGCATATCCGCCGGACTGTTCTTGCCCTCGGCAGCAAGTCGCTCGATCAGCACGGCCGCATCCGCCGTCGTGAAACGCACCGGGATGCCGGTCTCAGCGGTGAATCGATCAAAGATCGGCTTGATCAATTGCTCGTTGCGCGCCGAATAAACAACGACAGGCTCGGTTGCTTCCGCCGCGGCTGAGCGCAGGGCCGCTAACATCATTACGGCCGCGAGGGTGATGGACAAGAGACGGTTGCAGGCACCGAGTCGCATGGCAGAAATTCCGCAGTTAAGAATCATTCTCAATTATCGGCCAGCCGCCTGAACGTCGCAAGTCGGGACGCTTTTGCCATAATCAGCCGATGAAGCACCTACTCCTAGCTGTTGCGACCGCCCTCGGTCTGTCCCTTTCCACACTGTCGATCGCTGCTGCCGCTGCGTCGCAAACGCCGCTCACGCATGAAGATCTCTGGCTCATGAAGCGGGTGGGCTCTCCGTCGGTGAGCCCGGATGGACGTTGGGCCGTGTTCGCCGTGACGGAACCCGCCTACGATGAGAAGGCGCAGGTGTCTGACCTGTGGATCGTGCCGACCATGGCGGATCGCGACGGCAAGATGCCGGCACCGCGACGGCTGACCGGGACGGCAGGCGGGGAGAGCGGGGTCGATTGGAGTGCGGACAGTCGAAGGCTAGTGTTCTCGGCTCGGCGCGATGGAGATGAGGCTGCACAGCTCTACCTGCTCGATCTGTCTGGCGGTGAGGCGATCCGGTTGACGCAGTTGGTCAACGGCGCACGGGCTCCCGAGTTTTCTCCGGATGGAAAATCCATCGCTTTTGCGAGCACGCAGTTTCCTGGCGCGAAGAGCGAAGCCGATAACAAACGTATCGCAGCCGAACGTAAGGCGCGCAAGTGGAATGCCCGTGCTTACGATGGCTTCCCGATCCGAAGCTGGGATCGTTGGCTCGATGATTTGAAACCCGTGTTGCTGGTCCTCGAGCTGAAGGATGGTAGTGCGGCAGCCGGCGAGCCACGCAATTTGTTGGCAATCACCCAGTTATTCGCGCAGCCCGGTTTTGGCGCAGGTGGTGAAGAGGGAATGAACTTCACTTGGACACCGGATGGGAAATCTTTGGTGTTCGCTGCGAGCTCGGATCGCAACGCAGCCGCTTACCAAATCACGACCTCGCAGTTGTGGCAGGTCGCGGTATCGGGCGGTGAGGTGCAACGCCTCACGGATGGCGTGAATTCCTGGTCGTCGCCGACGTTTACGCCCGATGGTCAAACCTTGATCGCGCTCTACACGCCGCGGACCGACAAGGCCTACAACGAAGCGCGTCTGGCTGCGTTTCCTTGGTCGACAGCCCGATCGGCCGGGGTCGGCTTGCCGGCTGCGCGAGTGCTGACCGAAAAGTTGGATCGTACGCCTGCCTCCTTTGCAATCACGGCGGATTCGAAGCAGCTCTATTTCACGGCCGAGGAAGCGGGACACGAGAAGTTATTCGTCACTTCGATTCGCGATGGCGCGACGCGACTCGCGTTCGACATCTCGGTCGGCGTGTACACGAATGTCACCATCGCCGAGCGCAGTCGCTCGCTCGTGCTGCTCGCGACTTTCGAGAGTGCGACTCGCCCGCCACAAGTGGTGCGCATTGACCCATCCAAAGCGACGCACACCACGCTGGCCTCGTTCGACGAGGAGCGTCTCGCGAAGCTCGATCTCGCGCCGCTGCGCCACTTTTGGTTTACGAGTTCGAAGGGTCGGCGCATCCACAACATGCTGCTGACGCCGCCCGGGTTTGATCCGTCAAAGAAATATCCGCTGTTCGTGGTCATCCACGGCGGTCCGCATACCATGTGGCGAGATCAATGGGTGCTGCGCTGGAACTATCACTTGTTGGCGGCGCCGGGTTATGTGCTCTTGTTGACCAACTACAGCGGCTCGACCGGTTTCGGTGAGGCGGCTGCGCAGACGATTCAGGGTGACCCTTTGCGCACGCCGGGCGAGGAATTGAACGAAGCGGCGGATATCGCCATTCGTGATCACGCCTTTATCGACGCCACGCGGCAGTGCGCCGGCGGT
>CAIVYV010000251.1 GCA_903910215.1 uncultured Pseudomonadota bacterium | reverse complement strand
TCAGTACCCGCGCCTCGTTGCGCTCTTGGATGAGGCGCAACGTGAATCAGACCCTGCAGCGCGCGAAGCGCTCTTCACGCAGATCAACAACGAAATTCGTACGCAAGTTCCAGTGGTGCCGATTGCGAACGGTGCATCGCTGATTGCGACGCGCGCCGCCGTGCGCGGCCTAGTTCCGTCACCGGTTGCGATGGAGCGCTTCTCTGCTGTGAGTGTTGAGGGGAGCAACACCTTCACCTGGTTGCAGGGTGGCGAGCCTGCTGGGCTTTACTGCATGGATGAAGAGGATCGTGAAGCGGTGCGCATCTGCGCGCAGGTGATGGAGGGTCTCTACGGATACGCGGTGGGCGGCACTGCCGCGGAGCCGCGCCTTGCGACGGAGTGTGTTGCATCTGCGGACGGACTCGTGGTGGAGTGCGCACTGCGCCGTGACGTGCGCTTCCACAACGGCGCACGCCTTGATGCGGGTGATGTGTTGGACAGCTTCGCCGCCGCCTGGGATTGCACGCACCCACTCCACGTTGGGCGCACGGGGAACTTCCGCGGCTGGAGTTGGATTATGGGGACGCTGAACGCCGACGCCTGCGGCGAGTAAACGGTTGCTTCCCAAGACAACGCGTTTCCAGCGCTTTGCTTCCTGCACGGAAAGCCAACGAAAATGCGCTGAATTATGCGCTCTTTCGCCCAACTATTTCGAGCGATCCACTTCAATCTTGTCGCCCTTCAGTTCAGCCTTTCGCTTCCCTGACCAGTCGCCCCACATCCAAGGCTTGGTGAGCTCAGGGTGGCCACCCGCGTTGATCCAGCCCTTCAGCGCCTACTCCCAGGCGTCCCCCTGGGCATGGCCAGACGTGATCACCTGGATCTGCCGCTCAGGATGTTCGAGGGACGTGAGACTGGTTCGGGCTTTGATGGCCATGAGGCTATTGTGCTGCACAGGAGGTATACCGAGTGAGTCCACAGCGCATCGCTCTTGCTGTTGTTGCCCTTGTTGCAGTGGGCGGAATCTTCGCATCCCAACCTAGCGCCACTCCGTCGCAGACTCCAGAGACGGATGTGACAGCCGTTGAACTCTGGAAGACCGCGGTCCTCGTTGGCCACGTGCGGATGAATCTCGAGGAGGAGCACGAGCTCTGCTGGAATGCGAGTGGATCCCTCGTCGGATCTCCAGACACCGTCGTCACTGCTCAGCATGTGATCGAATGGACGGATGAAGACGAAGAGTCGTGCCGTGACGCCTCAATCTGGGTTGGATACAACTTCGACCCAAAGGCTGAGTTCTTCACCTGGTGGCCAGCAGAGGTACGACGCGAAAGTGAGGACCAGGATCTCGCGGTGCTCACGGTTGACCTGACTGCCGAGCCATGGATGGAAGATGAATCGATTGGCTTTGGGGCACTTCTTGCTGGCGACTGGCCGACGCTTGACGTCGCGCCAATGGAAGAGGAACCACAGATCGGAGACCCAGTGCAGCTCTACTCCTACCCAGGGATCGGAAGCTACTCCGTGACCTACACCAGCGGGCACCTCGCTGGCTGGTCCTACGACGACACCACCGAGACGGAAGCAGGGATCATGAAGCTCGACATGACGGTGGCCGGCGGATCGTCTGGGGGCGGGCTGCTCAACAGCGAGGGACAACTCATTGGCCTCGTCGTGATGGGTGGCGTGACGCGGTACCCCGACGGGGATGAGCGCAACGAAATCGACTGGGTAGATTGCAGATATGCGGCTGATACGAATGGCGACGAACTCATCGACGACGAAGATACCTGCCTCCCAACTGGCGGATTCGTCAATGGGGCCGTCTCCTTATTCCCACTTCGGCAGTTCCTGATCGGCACCGGTGTGACGTGGTAACGCAGCTAGCCACTGATGGAAAGGAGTAGACCGCATGGAATTTGTACTTTTCTTCCTTGCGCTTATTGGACTTAACTTCTACCTCTCACGCGTTGACAAGCTTCAGGGCAACCCAGAGGCTGAGAAGCACCCGTGGTTGCATAAGAGTGGTAGCTGGTCCGTGCTGTTGTTGCTGATTGGTATCGGCGTCCCGGCACTGACCTTCGCGATAGGGATTGCCGGTATAGACACTGTTTTCTTTGCCCGACTCGCAGGCGTTGCAGGCTTGGGCTTGATGATGCGCATCGCATTTCTCCTTGTTCTCAACGTTTTGGTTAAGGACGACACCCGCCGCGTGCGGTGGTTCTTGAATTGGAATAAGGCTGCACTGCTGTACGTGATAGGTAGCGTTGTGGTGAACGTCCCGAATCTGCTCGACTAATGGAGCCTCTATTGGAACAAGTATGGACGTTACTTCATTCCGTTCTGCGATGGGAACTCCTACCCCACGCCCTTGTTGGCGTCTTATTTGGCTCGTATGCCGTATGGAGTCTCCTCCAAAGAACTCGGCCATTCCCACTTGATCTAGGTGATCCACCGCCGTTTGATGAGGTTCGGTGGATGCGTATCTATGGCTTCGGTGACTTTGCGGAGGATTTGGCACACAGTCGGGCTAATTGGCCCGCACAGTGGCGAAAGGAAACTCAGCTGGCTAGGCAGACTTGGCAAGAGAAAGAAGTGAGACGAGTTAAAGACGCACATAAGATTGGGGTTATTGTCCTGTTAAGCCTGCTGGTGTTTTATATTCAGCTTGTCTCAGCAAGCTAGCGCTCCTAGAGATTCATCGATTCAGGCAGCTAATTCTTGAGTGAGTCGGCTATTCGCCGATGC
>CAIVYV010000250.1 GCA_903910215.1 uncultured Pseudomonadota bacterium | reverse complement strand
GGCCTCATCCGGTGGCAACAGATCGCTCTTGTTGATCACCAGCCAACGCGGCTTGGTAGCCAAATCCTTAGAGAATTTTTTGAGCTCTGCCACGATCGAACGCGCGTCCTTGACAGGATCCGCCTCGGGATCGAGCGGCGCCATATCGACGAGGTGCAGCAACACGCGCGTCCGCTGCAAATGCTTCAAGAAACGAATGCCAAGTCCCGCGCCCTCGGCGGCGCCTTCGATCAAGCCGGGACTATCGGCCATGACAAAGCTGCGGTGTTCGCCGCAATAGACCACGCCGAGATTGGGATGCAGCGTAGTGAAAGGATAGTCGGCAACCTTGGGACGTGCTGATGAGACGGCCCGAATCAGCGTGGATTTACCGGCGTTTGGCAGACCGAGCAGACCCACATCGGCGATAACCTTGAGCTCGAGCTCGAGCAAACGCTTCTCACCCGGGAGGCCAGTGCCGAACTGACGCGGCGCTCGATTGGTGCTCGTCTTGAAACGCGCATTTCCCCAACCGCCCTTACCCCCTCGCGCCACGAGGAGTATGTCGCCCTCTTTGACGAGATCACCGAGCTGCTCGCCGGTCTCGCTGTCGCGCACGATCGTTCCGATCGGCACGGGAACGTACAAATCTTCGCCACCCTTACCGAAGCAATCGTTACCACTACCCGCCTCGCCCGACTGAGCCTTGAAGGTGCGTTCGACCCGAAAGTCAGCAAGCGTGTTGATGCCCTCAGCTGCCTTTAGGTAGACGCTGCCACCCAGGCCGCCGTCACCGCCATCGGGTCCCCCGAACGGCATGAACTTCTCACGACGGAAGCTCAGACAGCCGCGACCGCCGTTACCCGCCTGGACTCGAAGTTTGGCCTCATCAACGAATTTCATGGGGACACTCTAAACAAAAACCCCGGCACGAGGCCGGGGTTCGTGGATCGTAGATCGGGCAACGCTCAATCGGCGAGTACGTCGACGTACATCTTTTGGGCGGCGCCACGACGCTTGAACGCGACCTTGCCGTTCTTCAGCGCAAACAGCGTGTGGTCCGTGCCGATGCCGACGTTGGCACCCGGGCGGTACTGCGTGCCGCGCTGACGAATGATGATGTTACCGGCCAACACGGCTTCGCCGCCGAAAGCCTTCACGCCGAGACGTTTGCTGTGTGACTCGCGGCCGTTCTTGGTACTGCCGCCTGCCTTTTTATGTGCCATGGTTCTTCAGCTCCGAATGGATCAACCGGCCTTGATGCCAGTGACCTTGATTTCCGTGAACAACTGACGGTGATTCTTCATGCGCAGATAGTGCTTGCGACGGCGGAACTTGACGATGCTCACCTTGTCGCCCTGGCCGTGCTTCTGCACGGTGGCCGAGACGACGGCGCCAGCCAACTTCGGCGTGCCGACTTTGACCGAGTCACCCGCTCCCACGAGCAGGACTTCGTCGAACTTCACTTCCGCACCCGGCTCAGCCGCGAGCTTCTCGACGCGCAGCACACTGCCTTCTTGGACCCGATACTGCTTGCCGCCCGTGGCGATAACCGCGTACATGTAGACCTCCGGAAAAGGTCGCGCATTCTACTTGCACCCCCCCGGTCGGTCAAACCTCTTTTTGGTCGCGCGCGGCTAATCCATTCAAGGGCTTAGACCCTAGGTTATGGTCATACCCCTCCTGCTCGGCTACCATCCCGCCCCGTGAACAGCTTGGCGCAAGTCCGGGATCTGGTTCGCCCCGACCTTGGGGCCGTTGATGCCGTCATCCGCGCCAGCATGAAAAGCTCCGTGGATCTGGTCGACCAGATCGCCGAGCACATCATTTCAGGCGGTGGCAAGCGCATGCGCCCGCTGATCGTCCTTCTGGCAGCACGCGCCTGCGGCTACCGAGGGTCGGGCCATATCGACGCAGCCGCCTTCATCGAGTTCATTCACACTGCAACACTGTTGCACGACGATGTCGTCGACGGCTCATCGCGTCGTCGCGGTCGAGCGACCGCCAATGCCGTGTTCGGCAACCAAGCCAGCGTGCTGGTGGGTGATTTCGTCTATTCACGCGCCTTCCAGATGATGGCCGCAATCGGCTCGCAGCGCGTCATGGAGATCATGTCCGAGGCCACGAACGTCATCGCCGAAGGCGAAGTGCTGCAGCTGATGAATGCGGGTGACCCAGACACCACGCAGCAACGTTATCTGGAAGTGGTCTATCGCAAGACCGCCAAACTATTCGAAGCGGGCGCGGAAGTCGCTGCGGTCATCGCCTCGGCTAGCCCCAGCCAGCAACGCGCGCTCGGCGACTACGGTCGACACCTGGGCACGGCCTATCAGCTCATCGACGATGTGCTCGATTACCGATCGAACCCCGAGGAACTCGGCAAGAACTTGGGTGATGACCTCGCCGAGGGTAAGCCGACCTTGCCGCTAATCCAGGCCCTCAAGCGAGCCCCAGATGCGAACGTGCGAGCGGTGATCCGCGGCGCCATCGAAAACGGCGGCCTCGAGCACCTTGAAGTCATCGTGGCCGCAATTGAATCGACAGGGGCACTTGAGTACACTCGCGCCCTCGCTCAGGACGAGGCCGACAAGGCGTTAACAGCGTTACATGCGCTGCCCGAATCGCCGCACAAACAAGGTCTCGCAGCCCTCGCCCGCTTCGCGGTCGAGCGCAGTTCCTGAAGTCGACTGGATCGGGATGTAGCTCAGCCTGGTAGAGCACTACGTTCGGGACGTAGGAGTCGGAGGTTCAAATCCTCTCATCCCGACCATCTCCCGCCCAAAGAAAACAATGCCTTTCCGAACTCGTATTCGCCCCTTTGTTGACGCCGAGCTTATTCAGGCCCGCGCCATGCGCGTGGCGCGAGATTACAGCGCCGAGTTCCAGCACCTCGAACGCGCTCACATTCTCGGGCAAGCCTCCACTATTGAGCATGTGCGAGTTCACGCCTTGATGTTTGCCTGGGCTCTGCGTCAACGCAGGACGCGAGAACTCTTTGGGCAAGCAATACGAATCATCGGCGCTGCGACCAAAACGGTTTTCGGGTTGGTGCCCGTGGGTAACACAGGCGGTAGCGACGTGAGCCCTTTCAAGCCAATGCCGATACCCGCGGATCTACAACGAATCCTCGATTCAGCAAGCTAAAAAACGACGCTATAACACCCCGTCTCGACCATCTTTCGCCCCGGGTCAGTCGCGCAACCAACGATCCGCAATGTCGACTGCACGAGAGCGCAGCTCGGGCACTGCCGTACATTCGAAATCGTTGCCGAATCTGAACGCACCGATAACTTCGAGACGCGAGGGATCAGCCGCAGACAAGCCCATTCCGTTGCCGGCGACCTCAAGATGCCGACTAACTACCAACCCGGCGACGAACGCGGGATACACGGATGGATCGCCGAGCCTGAGGCCGCGACAGTCGAGCACCAACTCGCCATGCGCATCAATTCGCCCGGCGCGAGAGAGAACATCCGAATCGGCTCGCGCCCTGATCACACGCACCTTCTCGTCACGCAATACGCGTTCGAGCGCTTGTGGAGGCGCTCGATGCCGATGCCGATTCCAAAGATC
>CAIVYV010000249.1 GCA_903910215.1 uncultured Pseudomonadota bacterium | reverse complement strand
GTTCACGGGTGGGGCGTCCTCGCGACTCAACTCGTCATAACGAGCGATGAGGCCGGGCAGGTCGTCAGGCAGGGCGCAGAGGTCTTCCGATGTTGCGACGAACTGGCTAGGACGCATCGCGAGGATACCGCCTGCTCGAACGGCGAAATCCTTGGGCACCGGATCGGGGCCGAAGATGGCGGGCAGCACCTTGTCGCGACCAAGCATGAATCCGGGCGTCGCTAGCGTCCACGCGATGATCTGCCTTGCGATACCGCTACTGACATCGAGTGCACGAAAAGCTTTCGGTACTCCCGGTGGCGTGAAAGCAAGTGGTGTAATGAGTGCGAGGCCAGCCACCCGGCTCGGGTGATGAATGGCGAGTGTGAGTGCCAGAGCACCGCCTAAGGAGTGACCGACTACAAAGGCTTTATCGATCTTCAGGTGATCGAGTAACGCGACGAACGTATCGGCCTGCTGGCGCAGTGTCGTGGCTGCGCCGGCGTTTCGACTCGAGTAACCTGAGCCCGGTCGATCCAAGGTCACGACGCGCGTGCGCTTCGCGATGGCGTCGACGAGGTGGTAGGCAAAATGATGCAGTTGACCGCCGAGTCCGTGCAGCATCAGCACGGGCGGGATGGCTTCGCCTGTGACGCCCCGATCGAGTACATGTACGCGAGCCTTCGGCAAGTCGATGAACTTGCCGACCGGAGGGATGCGTCGCTCGACGCTGCGCGCGGTTCGCAGGGTCAGCCAAATCAGGCTGAGCAAGAAGAGGCTGACCAAAAAAATCGCAGTGGCAAGCATGGTGGGTTCTCGCGATCAGAACATCAATTTTCGGGCGAGCTTCCAATAGGTGATCGGCATCAGGCGCTCGGCCCAAGCGCCGATTTTGGCATCGGTACCAACGATCACGCGCGGCTGTCGGCGCTCAACGGCGCCGAGAATAATGGCCGCAGCTTCCGAGGGCGGTAGTCGCAGGAGTTTCTGCACGCGAGCCAAGCGCCGCTCGAGATCGGCGGGCGCAAGATCTCTCGACTGGCGGGCGTTACGAGCGATGGAGGTGTTTACGCCACCGGGGCACACCACCGTCACCCCAATGTGTCCATCTTCGAGCTCGTGTCGAAGTGCATCGGAGAAACCACGTACGGCAAATTTACTTGCGACATAGGCGGATTGACCCGCAGGGGCAATCAATCCGAACAAGCTCGAGATGTTGGTGATGTGTGCCGTCTCGCTGCGCTCGAGAATGGGCAGAAAGGCGCGCGTCATGCGCACCACACCCCAGAAATTGATGTCCATCAACCACTCGAAGTCGACAGGCTTGATTTCGCGGAAGTCGCCCTCGATCGCGACGCCTGCGTTATTGAAAAGCAGGTTCACGGTCGGATGTTCGCCGAGCACGGCCGACGGAAAGGCGTCGATTGCTTCACGAGAGGCCACATCGAGAAGATGAGTCGAGACGCGCAGGTGCGGTCGGCGCTGCCGATGGGATTCGAGCATGGAGACTGTTTCGGCGAGGGTCTGCTCGCGAATATCGGCGAGCGCCAGATGACAGCCACGCTCAGCAAGATTCAGAGCCAGAGCCCGGCCGATGCCGCTACCGGCGCCGGTGATGACGGCGGTTTGTCCTTCGAAAGAAACGCGCGAACTCATGAGGATGCCTTTGCGAAATGCAGGTGGGGATCGACGAGAGGTGAGAAGCGCGTGACGTGCACGTCACGCAAATAGTTTTGATGAATACGCCACGGAAAGCGATCGCCTTGCTTGGGCAGCGAGGGCAGAGCGCGCAGTACATAGCCCGATGTGAAATCGAGGAAGGGCTGCTCGCTGACAGTGGGGTCGCGCTCGGCAACGACGCTGTCGTAGCCGTGTTTGTCCATGTGGCGCAGCAGTCGACCGAGATAGTGCGAGATCAGATCAGCGCGCAGGGTCCACGACGCATTGGTGTAGCCGAATGTGTAGATGAGATTCGGCACCCCACTGAAGAGCGCGCCGCGATATACCATGATCTCCTCGAGCTTGACGGGCTTATCATCAACGCGCAGTTCAGCACCGCCTAAGGCTTCGATCTTGAGGCCCGTAGCGGTGATGACGAGATCAGCCTCGAGCACTTCGCCCGATTGCAGCTCGATGCCTTTTGGCACGAAACGTCGAATGTGATCCGTCACCATCGACACCTTACCCGCCGAGATCGCCTTGAAGAGATCTCCATCCGGAACGGCGCAGAGGCGTTGATCC
>CAIVYV010000248.1 GCA_903910215.1 uncultured Pseudomonadota bacterium | reverse complement strand
TGACCGGAACCGGCCCGTCACGGTGATTCCGTCAGGACAGGGCATCGTCCTCTCCGTTCCGGGTGGGGACATTGGGACCTGCACGCTGCTGCGACCCGCGGGAGGCTGGCCCGCGCAGGTCACGCTGCGGTTGGTGTGGAAGCGCCCGGTTGGCGGGACGTATTACGAGGGATTTTTCCTTTCGACCGACCGATGGAAGCTCGGTGAAAGCCTGCGCCCGGGGAAGAACGAGTGGCTTTTGCGCCGCGCCGATGCCGCGGGGAAATTCCGCAATGATCCGCGGGAAAGAACCGAGACGATCCACGCCGTGGTGCAAGAGACGGCGGCGGCTTTGGAATTTGTCATTCCTGCCGCGCTCTTCGAGGGCACGCCGCGAATCGAGGTGCAGTGGATCGACTTTTACCGGTGAGTCTCCGGCGCTGCGCATGACGGGTTAGCAAATTTTCTATGAAAACGGCGTCGCAGCGCCCACGCTGCCGCCGTCTGGGACCGCGCCTCGGATTCGGTGCGCGCCTTGCGGCGTGGCGCATACGTTTCCGCCCCGTCCCCGTCACAACTTTGACTTCGATACCCATGTCCGACTCCGTCCCAATCCAGCCGTCGCCCGCCGAGTTCCGCGAGTTGGCGAAACGCGGGAACACGATCCCGATTTATACCGAACTCATCGCCGACGCCGAGTCGCCGGTTTCCGCGTTTCAAAAGATCGACGAGGGCGGTGCTGCGCTCATCGCGCTCATGCGCGAAAGTGGCCACCTCGTGCAGCACGTACCGTTCAAGCACAGCTATCCGCATTGCTGGCGCCACAAGACTCCGGTGATCTTTCGGGCGACGCCGCAGTGGTTCATCAGCATGGATCAAAAGGGTCTGCGTGCGCACGCGCTTGAGGACATCAAAAAGGTCGCTTGGACGCCGGCCTGGGGCGAGCAGCGCATCACGGGCATGATCGAAAATCGCCCCGACTGGTGCATCTCGCGTCAGCGCACTTGGGGTGTGCCGATTCCGCTCTTCATTCACAAAGTCACCGGTGAGCTGCATCCGCGCACGCTCGAGCTCATCGATCAGGTTGCTGATCGCGTCGAGCAGGGCGGCATCGAGGCCTGGTTCGCACTCGCTCCTGAAGAGTTGATTGGTGCCGAAGCGGTCGACTACGACAAGGTGAACGACGTGATGGACGTGTGGGCCGACTCGGGTCTCTCGTTCGAGTGCGTCTCGGCGGCAAGACCTGAGATCGCAGGACCGGTTGATCTTTATCTCGAAGGTTCAGATCAACATCGCGGCTGGTTCCACTCGTCGCTGTTGATGTCCGAGGCGCTGCACGAGCGAGCACCTTACAAGGGTGTGCTGACTCACGGCTTCACGGTCGACGACAAGGGCCGCAAGATGTCGAAGTCGCTCGGCAACGTGGTGGCACCGCAAAAGGTCATGCAGAGTCTCGGTGCCGATGTGCTGCGTCTGTGGGTTTCGGCCACTGACTACGCCAACGAAATGAGCGTCTCCGACGAGATCTTGAAGCGCACCTCGGATTCGTATCGCCGCATCCGCAACACGGCGCGCTTCCTGCTCGGCAACCTCGCAGGCTTCGATCCGAAGAACGACATGGTGCCGATCGAGCAGATGGTGGAGCTCGATCGCTGGGCTGTCGGCCGTGCGGCAGCACTGCAGGAAGAAGTGATCAGCGCGTATCGCAACTACCAGTTCCACGTGATCTACCAGCGCGTGCATCAATTCTGCGTCGTTGATCTCGGCGGCTGTTATCTCGATGTGTTGAAGGATCGTCTCTACACGACGCCTGTACAGAGCGCGGCGCGCCGTTCGGCGCAGACGGCGATGTTCCATATCATCGAGGCGATGGTTCGCTGGCTCGCGCCGATTCTGAGTTTTACGGCCGAGGAGATCTGGTCGTACCTGCCGGGCTCGCGCGAGAAGTCGGTGTTCCACGCGGTATGGCATCGTTTCCCGGCGGTGCCCTCGAGCGCCATCGATTGGGATGCTCTGCTGGCCTTGCGTGCGGATGTGGCGCGCGAACTTGAGCGATTGCGTGAAGCGGGTGAGATTGGTGCACCGCTGGAGGCCGAGGTGGAGGTGCGCTGTGCGGGCGCAACCTATCAACGACTGAATGCGCTCGGCAGCGAGCTACGATTCTTCCTGATCACCTCCTCAGCAAAAGTCATCGAGGCGGGCGAGGGCGATGCCTACGTCATCGATGTGCGCGCAACGAACGCGCCGAAGTGTGTGCGTTGCTGGCACCGTCGGCCTGATGTCGGCTCGCATACCGAGCATCCTGAGTTGTGTGATCGCTGCGTGACGAATGTCACGACGGCAGGCGAGGAGCGTCACTACGCATGAGTGAGCAGGCGGTGCGCAACGTACCTTGGATGCAAAGCGGCTGGCGTTGGCTGCCCTTGTCGTTTGCCTTGGTCGTCTTTGATCAATGGACTAAGGGCTGGATCGAGCGACACTACGAGCTTGGCGAATACACGCCCGTGTTTTCCTGGCTCGACATCATCCGTTTGCACAACCCCGGCGCGGCGTTCAGCTTCTTGGCCGATGCGGGTGGCTGGCAGCGCTGGTTCTTCACGATCTTCGCCGTCGGCGTGAGCGTGATGCTCGTTGTGTGGTTACGCAAGGTGCGTCTTACGACCGAGCCGATTCTCGCCATCGCGCTTGCGCTCGTGCTCTCTGGCGCCGTCGGCAACGTGATCGATCGCATCGAGCATGGTTACGTGGTCGACTTCATCCACGTGCACTGGCAGCAGGCGTATTTTCCGGCTTTCAACATCGCTGATTCGGCGATCACGAGCGGTGCGATTCTACTGCTGTGGGATGCCTTCGCCGATTGGCGGCGCAACCGATGAAGATCCAGCTCGCCAATCCGCGCGGCTTCTGTGCCGGGGTCGATCGCGCGATCGATATCGTCGAGCGGGCCATTACCCTCTTCGGTACACCCATATACGTGCGCCATGAAGTCGTTCACAACCGTCATGTCGTCGATCGTTTGCGCGATATGGGTGCCGTGTTCGTTGATGAGTTGCACGAGGTTCCCGATAACGCGACCGTGATCTTTTCAGCGCACGGTGTCTCGAAGGCCGTTGAGGACGAAGCGAAGCGCCGCGGCCTCAACGTGTTCGATGCCACCTGTCCACTCGTGACGAAGGTGCACATGGAAGTACGGCGCTATGCGCGTGAGGCCCGCGACGTGATCCTCATTGGTCACGATGGACACCCGGAAGTGGAGGGGACGCTCGGTCGTTTCGATGCAAGTTTCGGTGGGCAGATCCGACTCGTTGAGTCGGTGGAGGATGCCGCGGCGCTGCCCGTTCAGGATCCCGCGAAGCTCGCTTTCGTGACCCAGACGACGCTCTCGGTCGACGACACCGCAGAGATTGTGCAAACCCTCAAGGCGCGATTCCCCGATCTCGTCAGTCCGCGCAAGGAAGATATTTGCTACGCCACGCAGAATCGTCAGGATGCCGTGAAAGACCTGTTGCGTGAGGCCGACGTGCTCATCGTTGTGGGGTCGGTCACGAGCTCCAATTCGAATCGCTTGGTGGAGCTCGGCTCGCGTGCAGGTGTGCCTTCGTACCTCGTCGATGGTGCGGCGGATCTCAAACGCGAGTGGTTCGAGGGTAAGCGCTGCGTGGGCTTGAGCGCCGGCGCCTCGGCGCCCGAGGTGCTCGTCCAAGAGGTGATAGGGCAACTGAAGGCCTGGGGTGCGCAAGCGCCCACGGAGCTCTCCGGTCGGGTCGAGCATGTCGTTTTTGGACTGCCGCGCGAGTTGCGGTTGGCGTCCGATCGGAATACTGCCCTATAATCAACGACATGAACCTGACCGACACGAATGCCATCGCCGAGCGCTTGCGCAGCGCGGGCGTTCAACCTACCTCGCAACGGCTGAAAATCGCCTCGTTACTGCTGGGTGCGCCACAGCACCTGACGGCCGAGCAAATCCTCGTCTCGTTGCAGAGTGAGGGCGTTCGGGTCTCCAAGGCCACGGTGTACAACACGCTGAATCTGTTTGCCGAAAAAGGCGTGATCCGCCAGCTCGCAGCAGAGGGCGACAGCGCGTGGTTTGATTCCAACACCGAGCCCCATTTCCACTTCCAGGACGTCGATACCGGCGCCCTGACCGACCTAATGCCCCAAGAAGTCAGCTTTGATCGCCTGCCGCCCCCGCCCCCGGGCACGGAATACGCTGGCATTGAACTTTTCATCCGCCTGCGGCGCGTTTAATATCCGCACCCCCGATGGCTCCATCGGGGTCCTGATGCCGGAATAGCTCAGTTGGTAGAGCGGCGCATTCGTAATGCGTAGGTCGTAGGTTCGAATCCTATTTCCGGCACCATCTCTACACCCTCAAGATCTTGGCGTTGAACAGCGTCTCGTTGGTGTCGATCGCGAAGTCCATGTCTTCGATGATCATCAGCAAACCGTAGAACACGAAGATAACGAGCAGCTGCACGCACAGGCCGATGATGCCCGGCGCTGCCAGCATCACGAGGATGAAGTAGAGATTTGCCAGCAGCTTCATCCACGAGTAGAACGCCGGCGGGAAGTTGCTCTGCGTGCGGGTCATGAATGTGGCCAGTCGCTGCACGAGGACGGCATGAAAGGGTACATCCATGCTTGGGCGCGATTTGACCACGGACCGTACCTCATCGAGAAATCGGGCCGTTTCGTCTCACAACCTCTGGACTTTGTCGAGGTGAGGTTCAGAGGTTTCGAGCGAGTCGGTTGACCGTGGTTCGAATCCAAGCGGGCCCGGTCTTTCAACGGAGAAAAAACTGCCGCGTATCTAACCTAGCACGCGGACAAGATGCGGGAGCTAAAACGGACTCCTGATGGCGCTGCAGCCGGAGAGGCTCATAACAACTCGCTGTCACACGTGAATTCAAATCGTCTTCGCCAAAGATTTTCGAGTTGGTGCGATTACCGATACTCATAGTTACACCGCTAAAAACAATTTTGTTGCGCGACTTGACAGATTGATTAATAAGCGCGACGGTTTACTCATAACTACTACAAGACGGGGCATACGCCCTGTTCAGCCACTCGGGGGAGGGGCGTTATGACAGCCATCGCATCGGCTCGTGCAGCCGTGTTCTCTACGCTTTTTGATGTGGATGGAAAAAGCCGAGTCGCTAAGCAACTCGACTCTTTCATTACCTGGCTCATCATCGCGAACTTAGTCGCGCTGGTGATCGAACATATCCCGACGCTCTACGCCACTCACGAGGCGTCTTTCGGGCTATTTGATCGGATTTCAATTTATATCTTCACGCTCGAGTACGTACTGCGGCTCTTCGCCGCCGGTGGCGACCCGCGTTATCAGGGGAAGCGTTTCGCAAGCCTTCGATTTGCAGTCACGCCCTTCGCGCTGATCGATATTCTCGTTATCGCCCCGTATTGGTTGCATCTGCTTGGAATTCTCGATCTGGATCTCCGGGCGCTTCGAGTACTGCGTTTGCTCCGTCTCTTGAAGTTGTTTAGAGACTTCGTTCCGGCCGTACAAGAGTTTCGCAAAGCTAATGCCGAAAGAACGCTGCGGCAGAAAGTCGATGCGCTGATGAACGACACACCAACTTCTGGGCGTCTGCACCACCAGCTTGATTTGATCTTCATCATTTTCATCATCACCAGCGTTGCAGCGGTATTTCTTGAAACTATTCCGGCGGTTTACGATCCGTTACGCGTCGAGTTTTATTGGTTCGACACTGTCGCTATTGCAGTGTTTACCGTGGAGTATCTTCTGCGTCTTTATGCTGCGCC